>HF986319.1:9179-21638 GCA_000432655.1 Bacteroides sp. CAG:1060 | reverse complement strand
GAGCCGAGAAGCCGTGCCAGAGTCATTTTATTGGACGCCGCATCGCTTTCCCGCTCTATAAAACTATGCGTAAACAATATATTCAGCACAAGCAGTCCTACAGGCACCGAAGCCAGCACAACTTCCATCGTAACCGCCCCGCAAGCCGAGTAATATACCCCCATCATCAAAAGAGGTCCGAAAATTACCCCGATGACAGGTTCTCCCAAACCTCTGTAAGCCAGTTTGAGCGGCGGTGCGGAATAGAACCACCCGAGAAATCCTGTGAGCACGGCGACTACAACTATCCACCAACTGCCGCACATCCCCGTGAAGCCATTGGACAGAGTCCTTACCAAAAAGATAAGCGCTCCACAGAAAGCTGCAACTCCCCCGAATGAGAATATCGCCCTGAGCAGACCTCCCGGAGTCACACTTCCGTCCGTAAGATAAGGATACTTTTCAGTCATCGCACGGAATCCCCTGCGAATCACCTTGTCCCGGTCAGAGAGCATATCTGCACGATAATCAAAATAATCATCAGCAAGATTCATTCCCAAATGGGCGCACATCACTCCAACAACTGCCAGAATAGCAAGCCACAAATTAAATCCAGGCTGCCCTACTGCAAGCACCACTGCAAGCAGAGCCGGCATACTGCTCTGCATCAGCGAGACAGATCTTGCATTATTCAACCACTTCTTCAATCCCATATTATAATAACGGAGATGTCAGCCGCGCAAGAGACTCTTTAAAACGTACAAACCACGAGCGGGCGACCCACTTCTTCGGATCCACCAGCCATGAGTGTTCCTGGTCTCTAAGGAATGCGGCCTTGGTTTCCTTAGCTACCTTTTTGTCATATATAAAGGCATTGATTTCAAAATCCTGCTCATAACTCCTCACATCCATATTGGTAGAACCAATGGTAGCTATTTTGTCATCGGAAACTATTGCCTTGGAGTGCATATAGCCGTTATCATAGAAATACACCTTTACTCCCGCTGTGATGACATCTTTCACATAAGAGCGCGATGCCAGAGGCGGCATTATTCCCTTATCGCCATGATAAGGAATCATTATCCTCACATCCACTCCAGCCAACGCCGCATTTCTCAACGCCAAAAGTACTGGTTCTGTCGGAATAAGATACGGAGACTGGATGTAAATATATTTCTTGCTCTGAGCAATCATCTGGGTGATTCCCTGCATGATTACCCTCCATTCATCCATAGGTCCGGATGTAGCCACCTGCATAAGCACGTCCCCCTGCGGCTCTATCTTAGGGTAATAGCGATCATCATCAAGCACTTGATGGGAAGTGAACTGCCAATCTACAAGGAAAGAAGTCTGCATCTCGGATACTGCAGGGCCGGTGACCCTTATATGCGTATCCCGCCATACACCGCCTCGTATTCCGACAGAATACCTTTCCGCAATGTTCATTCCTCCTATGTAACCGATTTTACCGTCAATCACAACTACCTTTCTGTGGTTGCGATAATTGGTGTCACTTGATATGAAAGGTATCATCACCTTGATGAAAGGCTGCACCTGAACACCCTTGCTGCGCATCCTGCGGAAAAACGAACGATGCCCCAAATTGGCCGCATCATCATATTGGACTCTCACTTCAAGTCCTTCCGCCGCCTTGCGCACAAGAATTTCCTCAATCTCCCGGCCGATCCGGTCATCTTCAAACTTGAAAAACTCAAAATGTATATGATCGCAGGCAGAGTTCAAATCTGCGAGCAGATCCGCAAACATCGCATCGAATTCGGTATATTGCTTGACGGAATTACCTCCTAAAGGAAAGGCCATATTGGCGGAACGAAGAAGGTTCATCAAATCCTTCTGGTCCTTGGATGGAGACTCGTATATCTCATCCTCATAAAGACTCTCCGTGTGACTCTTCAATCGGCGGAGATCGACGTCAGACACCAGTCTTCGGTGCTTCTTGTCAATTCCAAAAAGGAAATATATCACAAGGCCGACTACCGGCAAGAAAACCAGAACCATAAGCCAGGCAAGAGTCTTGACCGGATGCTTATTTTCCGCTATCACCAGTACTATGGTACTCAGCAGAATCAAGACAAACACAATCTCCACCACCCAGATGCTCATGGATTACCAGGTTTTAGGGTCTATCTTGTCGTAATCACGAAGATCGTTGAACATAGTGACGACAAGCATCACTGCAAGTATGAGAGAAATGGCCGCAGCAACGATATCAAGTGCACTCAATGAGGCAGAAAATCCCAAAAGGCTGACATTCGTAGAGAATTCGCGCAGCGGTTTTATGAATATAAACAGAGTATTGACTATTATAATGATAAGTCGGAACTCTGTAGGTCCAAGCCTGGCATAAGTAAGCCTGAATTCATGCTTCAGATGAGCATTGATGCTGACATTTATGGTAAGCAGCAGATACAGCACCAGCACGCAGAGAGCAAGTGAAAGATGCATCAGCGAAGACAATCCGGCGCCGATAAACATCAAACTCTCGTTGATGCCGTCAAGCATATGATCGAGATAATAGCCGTATACCGGACGCTGATGCTTGCGCACACGGGCGAGCGTACCGTCCAAAGAATCTCCAAACCAGTTGACTACAAGTCCAAAAGAGGCCAGCCAAAGGAAATTTATATCCCTGGTGGAAAGCACAAATCCGGCCGCAATGATCACCGCACCGACAAAGCCGATTGCAGACAACAAATCGGAGGATACCCACTTGGGGAGTCTTTCCGCTATCCATACCAGAACCTTTTTTTCTACAGCATTCAAAAATGATGTCTGTATCCTTACTGCTTGTTTCGTTTCCATAGATGCGAATATACAAAATATTTTTTCAGAAACCAAATTTGCCTATATTTGTCTACCATTACACATAAAATCCATTCACAATGAAAACTAAGTATTCAGGCACACAGACCGAGAAAAATCTACTGGAAGCTTTCGCAGGCGAATCACAGGCACGCAACAAATACACCTATTTCGCCTCAAAAGCCAAAAAAGAAGGCTATGAGCAGATAGCAGCACTCTTCCTCAAAACCGCAGAGAACGAAAAGGAGCACGCTAAACTCTGGTTCAAAGAGTTGAACGGAATCGGCGACACCGCAGAGAACCTTGCCGCAGCGGCTGAAGGCGAAAATTATGAGTGGACAGATATGTACTCCGGATTCGCAAAAACCGCCGAAGAAGAAGGCTTTACGGAACTTGCAGCCAGATTCCGACTTGTCGCCGCGATAGAGAAGCATCACGAAGAGCGCTATCGTGCCCTTCTCAAAAATGTAGAGACAGCGTCTGTATTCGAAAAAAGCGAAGTCAAGGTATGGGAATGCCGCAATTGCGGGCACATTGTAGTGGGAACATCCGCTCCACAGACATGCCCTGCATGCAACCACCCGCAGTCTTACTTTGAAATCAACGCAGAAAACTATTAGTCCGCATGTCCCGCAAGTTCTTACCGGCACTCCTGCTGTCCGTTCTTTTGTCATCAAGCCTCCTCGCACAGGAAAAGATCCCTTTTGGAGAGGGTGACATACATGTTATACCACTGTCGGAGAATGCTGTCCGCATACGTTACGAGAAGGGACAGGAGTTCAATCTCCCGAACCTTATATACACTGACAGCAAACCAATAAAACATAGAAGTTCGTATAATTCCGATGGCACTGCAACAATCCGGACAGCCGGATACACCCTCACCGTGAATCCTGCAGACCGCTCGGTAAGAATATCTGACCGCTCCGGCAGAGCCGTATTCTGCGCTGACAGTCATGATTTGGTAAAGGGCAGGCTTTATGATCAGGATATCTCCCGCGCAAGTCTGGGAGTAAAAACAGACGAAGGAGAATTCATGTATGGACTTGGACAGTTTCAGGACGGATACACCAATGTGTGCGGCCTTTCCAGAAGGCTGACCCAGGTCAATACCCAGATTTCACTGCCTATGTACATCTCCTCCAAAGGTTATGGACTGCTGTGGAACAACTATGGCCTGACGGACTTCAATCCGTCAGAACGTACCATATCGCTTTCCAGAGTTGAAGACAGCGAAAGCAAGGGAGAAATGGTAGATGTCACCTCCACCACCGGAGGACGCAGGGAATTCAGAACCGGAAGTACGTTCACCGCAGAACTTGACGTCCCCCAAAGCGGCAGATGGTCTCTTCTTCTGGACTGCGGACGCACCATGGCCAGACGTCATAACCTTGTCATCGACGGAAAGACAGTATTCGACCAGCGAAATCTCTGGCTTCCGCCTACCTGCTCGGCAATAGTCTATCTCGAAGCCGGCAAACACACAGTATCAGCCGAAATGGAGAAAGACGACACCCCTTCCCTTGGATTGTGCCTTGTGGACGACACCACGGTTTTGTCTTCCCCCGTAGCGGACGCCGTGGACTACACCGTATTCTTGGGAAATGCAGACGAGATAACAGCATCCTACCGCGCTCTCACCGGAGCAATTCCTATGATGCCACAGTGGGCTCTGGGATACATTCACTGCCGCGAAAGATATCACAGCTCGGAAGAAATAATCCGCAGCGCCGGGACATTCCGCGAAAAGCAGATTCCTTTGGATCTGATAGTGCAGGATTGGCAATGGTGGGGAGACAACGGTTGGAATTCAATGGTGTTCGACAAGAAAAACTATCCTTCTCCAAGAGCACTTACCGACAGCCTGCACGATATGAATGTCAGACTGATGCTTTCGGTGTGGTCCAAAATAGACAAGAGCTCCATTCTCGGAAAGCAGATGCTTGAAAAAGGATATTATATACCGGATACTGATTGGATAGACTTTTTCAATCCCGCCGCCGCTCAGGAATACTGGGACAATTTCAGCGACAAACTCCTGAAACCTTACAGAATCGATGCTTGGTGGCAGGACGCGACAGAGCCGGAAAACGACGATTTGGTCGGTCGCATGGTCGCAGGAGGAACTCTACATGGCGAACTGGTGCGCAACTGCTATCCGCTGCTTGTCAGCAAGACCGTCTATGAAGGATTCCGCAAAGACGACCCGGAGCGCCGAAGCATGATTCTTACAAGAAGTGCATTCCCCGGGATGCAACGATACGGCGCAGCTACATGGTCCGGAGATGTCGGCAATGACTGGAATACTCTCAGGACACAGATTAGCGCAGGACTCGGAATGATGTCCGCAGGACAGGCCTGGTGGACTTATGATGCCGGAGGGTTCTTCCGCCCAAGGAACCAATACTCGGACCCGGAGTACATCGAGCGGATGACCAGATGGATCCAGACAAGCGTTTTCCTTCCGCTGATGAGGGTACACGGCTACATGAGTGACACCGAACCTTGGAGATACGGTCCCGAAGCGGAACAAAGGTTCAAGGCCGCCATACAAATGCGTTACAAATTGATGCCGTACATCTACAGTTGGGCTTCCAAAATCAGTTTTGAGGGCAGCACCCTGATGCGGCCGCTCGTATTCGACTTCCCGAATGACCGCAAAGCTCTCGAACAGCAGACAGAATACATGTTCGGAGACGCCTTCCTCGTATGTCCGGTCACCGAAGGGAACATACACATAATGGAATGCTACCTGCCGGAAAACGAAAACGGGTGGTATGACCTCAGGGACGGTAAACACTATTGCGGAGGAAGATTCATCCAGACTGCCGTAAATATGGACGCCATCCCGGTATTTGTACGCGCCGGTTCAATAGTTCCTATGGGAGAGGATGTACAATATGCGGCCCAGAGCATTGGAGGGACTCTTGACATACATGTCTATCCGGGAGCCAATGGTTCTTTCACCTTATACGAGGACACCGGAACCGACTATTCATACGAAAACGGCGAATACAGCACCATCGAATTGAAATGGAACGACTCTCGCAAGGTTCTTGAAATAGGCGCAAGAAACGGAAGTTACGCCGGAATGCCGGCACAGAGAAGCATAAGAGTCACCGTAGGAGACAGCACAAAGGAGATCTCGTACAATGGACATAGAGTAAAAGTCAGATTCTAGTCAATTCGAGCGCTCTTAGAGATAGTTTTTAGTATATTTGCACCCGCAAAAGAAAAGGTGGGGCGATCTGCCGCTCTTTATGAGAGGAAAGTCCGGACAGGAAAGGGCATCCCGCTGCGGAAATCGCAGGTGGAGGTAACTTTACGCACGCCGTAACAGAAAATAACAGCCTTCGCAAGAAGGTAATGGTGAAAACGCGAGGTAAGAGCTCACGACGTCCGGCAGCGATGCCGAACGGGTACGGCACCGGGACCTGCAAGACCAAATATACTGGCAATTTGAGGGTTGCCCGCCCGATGACAGGGGGTAGGTTGCGTAGATAAATGGCAGAATAAAACAGAAACCGGCTTACGGCTCCACCTTTTCTTTTTTAATCTTACGCATGACTTTATCCCTGCGGCTATCCTTTCTCAAAGCAAACTTCTCGGCGAAGCCATCCTTCAGAAGAGGGAAACGCTCTCGCATCAGTTTCATCACATGCGCCATATAAGGCTCCTTGTGACGGTCTCTCTTATCTGCATACATCTCATTGAAACCCACAAGTATGCCGGTCTCCTCCACGTCAGAGAACTCGTCATTGACCGCAGTTCCGAACATTTTCATCGTAGGAGAGCTGTTCATATAGGTATTGATAAGAGGAGGAATGCTCGTACCGAGTGTCCGCACGGCATTCTTGAGATTTCTGTAGTCGCTCTTGAAATCATCGTCCTTAAGAATCAGGTCGAGCAGACGACCGTCAATCAAAGGCATCTCAAGATTGTACGGACGCACAAGTTCATCCCTGTCACCGAAGTGCTTCCACAGGAAGTGAACAATAAGATCCCTGCATGACCTGTCATAGCTCGGATACATGGTCATCTTGCCGAAAAGATAGACGATTCCAGGGTGCTGCATCATCACGGCACCAATACCGTCCCAAAGATTGTCAAGAGCGAAAATAGCCTTGGCTCCGGCTTTGGAACTCTGGTATTCCGGAGTCACGAAAGACCGGCCAAGCTCTATTACATGAGGCAGATAATCCCTTATGAACGCATCCGAGAAATGGAACATGTGAGACGTAGCGAGATGAGGCTGTCCGTTCTCCTTTATCTTGACATCCGTACCAAGTATATAACGATAGCCGCCAAGCATAGCCTCGGACTCCGGATCCCATATCACAATCTGCTTGTATGGATTTTCCATGAGATCGAACTCATCAAGGTCCATTTCCATACCGGAGCCGCCACCGGCCTCACGGAATGATATTTCCCTAAGACGTCCGATTTCCCGGAGTACATTGGGCGCATTGAAAGCATCTACGATGTAAATCTCATTGTTGGCTTTGTTGGTGTTGCAAAGCTTTCTGTCAGGCGTAAGTTCGGCTTTAAGCAAACTCACGTCCACGGGATCGATAATCGGCTTCATATCAGAGTTCATATACTGTTTTCCTCACTACAGAAGCCCACTCAAGGGGAGTTCTGCTATTGTCAAATGTCTCGGCGGGAATCGGCTTCCCGAATATCACGGTAAATTTGGAATTCCTCGCCTTGTAAAACTCATCCGGCAAAAGGAACATCGCAAGATTCGTTTTCAGTTTCAGAATCGTGCACAGACGCGCCACGCGATAGAAACGATTGGAATTCCTACCGATGAAATGAACCGGAACTATGGCTCGTTTGGACTCTTTGCTCTTGACAATGAATGTCTTGGTCCATGCCCTATCCTGAATCACCCCGTCAATCTTGCGGGAACACAGACCGGCGGGAAAGATTATCATCTGCTTGTGCGAGCCGAAAGCTCCGTCAATCATCTGAGGAAGATTTCTTGACTGGCTACCCTGTACGTTGATAGGTACACACAGCGGAGCAAGAGGCTTTATGAACATCAGAAAGTCATTGACCAGCAATCTGACATCTCCGAACTTCTGTCCCACGATTGAGGCCAGTGCAACACCGTCCACCCCGCCCAGAGGGTGATTGCTCGCAAAGGTATAGAGAGTTCCGTCATCAGGAACATTTTCCAGACCGCGCACAGTGATTTGCACATTCAGTTCCCTAATGGTATCGGTACAGAAATCCACCCCATCACCACTTTTTGCTATAATGGAATTCAAAAAGTCCTGATGAATGAATCTCTTGATAAGACCCACAAGAAAGCCCGGGACTTTTTTCCCTTTGGCTTTTTTCGATAAGACCTTATTTACATCAATCAGACGGTCTTCTGACATTGTTTCAGGTTTTGGTAGTACTCTGCAAATATAATAAAAAATCAAATTACACGTTCTGCGGCAAGATCGTAATCATCCGCAGCGACGATGCGTACTTTTATCATATCGCCGACCTTGACGTCTCCGGCGGCATCCTTTACCAGAATCTCCCCGTCCACTTCAGGACTCTCAAATTCGCTTCTGCACACAAGAGTTCCGTCCACAATATCATCCACAAGCACATCCACTACGGTTCCAACCCTTGAGTTGTTATATTCAAGAGAAATCTCCCTCTGGAGATTCATAAGTACATCAAGCCTGCGGTCTTTCTCCTGCTGCGGGATATCATCCTTGAAATGGGTGGCATCGAACGTACCCTCTTCCTCCGAATAGGTAAATGCTCCCAGCCTCTCAAACCGCGCATCCCTTACAAAATCCAACAGTTCCTGAAAATCAGCCTCACTCTCCCCCGGATGTCCCACAATCATCGTCGTCCTGAGCACAATTCCCGGCACCTTCTTCCTCATTCTTTCAATCAGGGCCCTGGTACCGTTTCCATCTATATTCCGGTGCATATTGGAAAGTACGGTATCGGAAATATGCTGGAGAGGAATATCCATATACCTGCACACTTTCGGATTATTCGCCATACTGTCAATGACATCCTCCGGGAAATCTGCCGGATACGAATAATGTATGCGAAGCCTCTCTATCCCCTCTACGGCGGACAGACGCTCAAGAAGTTCCCCAAGAGCCCTTCTATGATAGATATCAAGCCCATAGTAAGTCGTGTCCTGAGCAATGATTATCAGCTCCCTTACCCCTTTCGATGCGAGCGAACGCGCTTCCTGGACGAGTACCTCCATCGGTACGGAACGATGCGCCCCGCGAATGAACGGGATGGCACAATAAGAACAGCGCCTGTCGCACCCTTCGGATATTTTCAGAAAAGCATACGGAGCCTGCGTACCAAGCCTTTGGTGCCCGACATGACTGCTTTCTACCCCAAGGTTCCCCAGAAGACGGTCCAAATCTTCATCACGAGCACCAAACCATGCATCCACTTCCGGAATCTCTTCCTTCAGTTCGTGCATATAACGTTGTGAAAGGCATCCGAACACAACCACCTCCCCGACACTCCCCTCTTTCTTGCGCTCCACGGACTCAAGTATAACACTGATGGATTCCTCCTTGGCATCACCTATGAAACCACAGGTATTGATAAGCAGACAATCTACCGGAGAATCATCCTCTACAATAACGAAATCATCTGCTGGCAGGGAAGCCAGCAGATGTTCTGTATCAACGGTGTTTTTCGAGCACCCGAGGGTAATCACCCTAAGCCTCTTCTGACTCTTCATCGTCACTTACAAAATCCAAAGAAGCATACTTCACGATTTGACTGTACCAGTCAAGAACCTTACGCATGTGCGAAAGATAGAATCTGTCCGCATCATAATCAGGGATAGCCTTGGCGAAAAAGTCCAGAACTTCCTTGTCGGAAGCCTTTGCTGAAGGTGCTTCCGCATCACCGAGAGCAGCCTTAATGGCAAGGAACACGTCCGAAAGCTTCATCTCCCCTTCACTGGTATAAATTGCTATGTCGGCAAGCGTGGTAATCCTGCTGGAACCGGTAAATACCGTTCTTTTCTTATCTGCAAGATTTTCTGCCACCGCACCGTTTCTGGCCTGAGCAAGATATCTGTAGAGTCCGTGCTGTCCGGACACTGAAAGAATTCTTCTTAAATCTGTTTTCATAAATCCTGTTTCAATTTTATTAACAATGTCTCCAACTTGTCATATAAACACTCCTTGTCGGAATTATTTTCCACCACAAAGTCAGCGCGCGAACCATCAAAACTCTGTAAAGCATCCCGTTCGGCAACTTTAGGATTACGCTTCTGCCTGATTTCCCTGTCTGCAGTGACGAGAAGCACAGTATCATACAAATCATCAAATGCTTTCTTGTCCAATGCCACAGCGGATTCGATTACTACAAGAGGAGCATCGGCATTATCCGCCTTCCATGTCTTGATATCATCCACCACATACGGATAAACCATTGACTCCAGTGTCGTCCTTTTCCCGGCATCAGTAAAAATCACGCCAATGTCCTTCCACCTGATACCCAACCTTTCCTCAATACTGCATTTCAGTCCGGGAACCAGCGAATAAAGCATCTTGGTGCGGGAATCACAGTCATATACAGGAATTCCGTTTGCACTGAAAAACCTGCATACTTCCGATTTACCGCTGCCTATCGGCCCTGTCACAAGAATGGTACGCATCTAGTTGATAAGACAATCCACAACTTCAGGCTCTGTCGTATAGTTTATCACAGCGGAAGACATTCCGCTCGCTTTGACCACACAACGCCCTGTTATCGAATTTGCGAAATCTTTGTAATCCACATACAGCGAGGCATTAAGACACGGATCCACGGACAGAGGAAACACACATTTCAATACCACGTCAGCAGTTGAAGGAAGAACTGACATGGTAACACCTGAAGGTACATTCTTCACTTCAATCCTCATTTCCTTCTTCACCTCCACATAACGGCTTACTGCAAGAGAGTAGGTCACAGACTCGTGCGAGAGTCTCAAAGCCTTCGGCACCTCCAGTTTCACCGAACCATGCAAATCCGTATTAATGTCATAAATTTCAAGCGGCTTGGTCAGGACCCTGTCCACATTGTCCAGCCTCAAAGGTTCTCCATAAACATATACGGAATCAGGCTGAAGTGACATCGGGGAGAGAGCCATATATTGGGACCGGAAATCAAGATATCCCACGTTCACCACCGGTACCTTTTTGAAACTGACGGACGGGAAAGTAAAAGACAACCCTTCCGAGATGAAAGACTCTACGGTAACGCCATCTCCGAAGATTGCTGTCGAGTATTTATACAGACTGGAAGAAGGTATGGAATACTTGTCTTCTCCTGAATACTTCAGATCAGACGGAGAAAAAGTCACAACCAACGGCCGCTTGTGTTTCAGAGCGAACATAATGTGCCTGAAACCGGATGCGCGCAACTGTGCAGTCACGGTGGCATCGGTCGTCGACATCTCCGAATGAGCCTCAATATTGCTTTTCGCCTGCACCGGCACGCTCACAAGGCCGACATAAGAACCGGACAGATTATGAATCAGCCAAATAGCCGACGAAAGCAAAAGACAAAGGAGAAACTGTACCCAGTTATTCCGCACTATTTGGATGCAGTGGTATCCTTATTGATGCAAGATTTGTCCACACGAATCTTGACATCTCCATCTACCTTGATAAGGACTGAAGTCTCGTCTATATCAGCGATAGTTCCGTATATTCCGCCTGCGGTGATTACCTTATCTCCTTTGGTGAGAGCCTTACGCATCTCTTCAATGGCTTTCTGCTGTTTCTTCTGAGGTCTGATCATAAAGAAATACATAACCGCGAAGATAAGAACGAACATAATAAGCATGCTCCACAAGCCGTTACCTGCTGGCTGCGCAGCTGCTGTCTGCAAAATAATAGTCAACATCGAATTAAAATTTAATTGTGATTATTAATAAGTCTATCCAAAAGTCCATTCACGAACCCGCTGCTTTCAGGGGTGCTGTAGAACTTCGAGATCTCTACATATTCATTGATTATGACCTTGACAGGAGTCTGAGGAAATGCCTTCGCCTCTGCCATTCCGCACACAATCAATGCCAGGTCAGTGGCACAGATGCGGTCCCTGTTCCATTTGGGAGTCAGCGCAGCTATATTCTCCGAGAAAGCATCGAAATTCAAATAAGCCGACCGCAAAAGTCCGAACACGAACGCTTTGTCGCTGCTCTTCGCCTCATTGCCCGGAAGATCGCTTACGTATAGCGGCGGCAAGGACCATCTCCCCCCTTTTCCAAGCTCACGAACCGTGCGGCAACACCATCCGAGAGCATATCCCAGGTCGTCATTCCAGTATATCGACATATCTTCGAGAATGTCTCTCAATTCCTCATTGTCTTCAAACTCACGCTCGAAGATTTTGGCCCACAGCGAAGCATCAGCCTCAAGTCCGCTTTCCTCAGCCTCAAGATAATCCTGAAAGTACTTCGACTCCCTTACGCTTTCATACAAATGACGGAGAAACACATCGTACTGCTCCCAACTGAACTTCTTGCGTTTGAGAAGTTTCTGGAAATCAGGATCTTCCGTAAGCAGAGGAGTTATGGAATTCTCCACGAATTTCATATTCGGGTTCAACTCCTCCTCAGTAGGAGCAAACTTGTTCCGTGCGGCTTCTATTCTGGCCGAAGCCTCGGCA
>HF986319.1:0-9117 GCA_000432655.1 Bacteroides sp. CAG:1060 | reverse complement strand
ACAAATCCCGGGTAGCCTCGCATGTCATATCCAGCAAAGCCTCCGCCTCCTTGAGGGTCATACTTGAATTTTCCGCATATCCATAGACCGTTTTAAAGGCCTTTGTGCGAAGAATACGTCTATTGAGCATCTTTTTGGACCAATATTCAAATTTTATCGTACAAAGATAACAAGTAATCCACAAATTATTATAATTTTGCATTAGTAAAGTAACATTTTTTTCGCTAAGGCGAAATACAAATTTTTAAATTATGTACAGAGACGATTACGACAAGAAGCGGTTTGACAGCCGCGACGGGGAGGATATTTATTCAAAACCGGTAAGAGCCGGCAAACGCACATACTTCTTTGATGTAAAGTCCACCAAAGACAACAAGGACTTTTATCTTACAATCACGGAAAGCAAGCGCCGCAGCGGTGCGGACGGCAATTTTTCATACGACAAGCACAAGATTTTCCTCTACAAGGAAGACTTTGAGAAGTTCGCCGAAGGCCTTCAGGATGTCGTTACCTACATCAAGGACAAGTGCTTCAATGGAGAGATTCCTGTAAGAGAAGAGACAGATTCAGACATCAAGTTCGAAGACCTTTAATGGCGGCCATACTTCTCAAGGACATCACCATTGACGGTTCTCTGAAAGACATACTCATCCAGGGCAGCCGCATTTCCAAGATAGGCGAAGCCGGTGACAGCGTTGGATGGGAGATATCCGGAGACATAGAAACAATGGACTGCTCCGGGATGGTTGCCATCCCGGGGTTTGTCAATATGCATACCCACTCCCCTATGTCCCTTATGAGGGGCATTGAGGAAGATGTCAAGTTCCAGTGCTGGCTCCAGAAAATATGGGAAGTCGAAAAGAATCTCGACCACGACTACGTATATTGGGCCACCAAACTTGCATGTCTTGAGATGATCAAGACCGGCACAACCACATTCAATGACCAGTATTGGTTTTTCGAAGATTCCGTACGGGCCGCCACAGAGATGGGAATGAGGATTGCCACCGGATATGACGTGATGGACAAAGGCGATCCGGCTGAAGCCGAACGGCAGAAAGAGCAGTGCGAGAAGAAAAGTGCGCCGTTCCTTGGCTCCGAGAACCCTTGTCTCATTTACGAAATAGCTTTTCACGCGATTTATTCTGTAAGCGAGAATATGATGCTGTGGGTAAACGATTTCGCCCGCAAGCACGATTTGAACATCCACATACATCTCAGCGAGACTCTCAAGGAAGTCGAAGACTGCAAGGCTGCACATGGCGGACTTACTCCGGTGGAGTACCTTGACAGACTCGGAATATTGTCAGACAGAGTGCTTGCCGCGCATACCCTATGGGTCTCCCCTTCAGACATAGAGATACTCGCCAAAAGAGGAGTGCACTGCATCCACAATATCAACTCCAACGCCAAACTAGCTTCCGGATACCGGTTCCCGTACAACGAACTCAGGGATGCCGGAGTCAACGTGTGCATAGGAACGGACGGATGCGCTTCTTCCAACAATCTTGATATCCAGGAAGCGATGAAAACATCAGCCCTGTTCCAGAAAGCATGGAGAGATGACCCTTCCGCCCTCCCTATACCGGAATTGATGAATATGGCGACAGTCAACGGTGCCAAAGCACTGAGGCTGGATGCAGGACGGATTGAGGAAGGGGCCGTAGCGGACATAAGCATAGTGGACACGGACAATTCATTTTTCCTTTCTCACGGCTCATTCCTTGCAAACTTTGTATATTCCGCACACTCTGATTGCATAGACTCGGTAATATGCAACGGGAAGTTCCTGATGAGACACCGGGAAGTTGAAGGAGAAAAGGAAATCCTTAAAGAAGCAAGAAGAGTACTCAGTAAAATTTGATTCAAACCACGATAGTTTAATATGGAAGATAAGAAAATCTACACCAGCAGGCTCCAAAAATGCGCCGACTATATCAAGAGTGTTGTCGGCAGTGAGCGACCTGTCGCCGCTATAGTGCTTGGCAGCGGATTGGGCAAACTGGCAGACAGGATTCAAGACAAGACAGTAATTCCGTACTCCGACATCCCGGGATTCCCGGTATCCACCGCAGTGGGACACAAAAGCAACTTCATATATGGTAAGCTTGGCGGCAAAACAGTTGTCGCCATGCAGGGAAGATTCCACTACTATGAAGGATACCCGATGGAAGATGTCACCATAGGCGTAAGGGTGATGAAACTCTTAGGAGTTGAATACATCTTCGTGTCCAACGCAGCCGGTTCCTGCAACCCGGACTATAAAGTTGGAGATCTGGTCATCATCAGAGACCACATCAACATGATTCCAAACCCGCTTATTGGCCCGAATCTCGATACATTCGGAGAGAGGTTCCCGGATATGACCTGTGCGTATGATCTTCAGCTTCAGGCGCTTGCCGAAGGAATATGCAGCAAGATGGGCATCCCTGCCATGAAAGGCGTCTATCTTGCCAGCACCGGACCAACCTACGAGACTCCTGCCGAAGTAAGATTCTATCACTCCATCGGAGCGGATCTTTTGGGCATGTCCACGGTTCCGGAAGTCATAGTGGCCCGCCACTGCGGATTGAAAGTGTTCGGCATGTCAGTTGTGACCAACTCTTCCAATTTCCTTAATGTCGAGAAGAATTTCAATGACGGCAATGACGTCGTGAAGCAGGCTGACCTTGCATCCGAGAGAATGACGGAGCTCTTCACAAGGATGATAGAATCCCTATAGCGAGTTCTCCTTTTACCACAAAAGAGCCCGGACGTTCAATTGTTGACGCCCGGGCTCTTTTCATATATTCTTCTTCCGTTTACTTGGCGATAGCTACAGACCTCGTCTCACGGATAACAGTAATTTTCACCTGACCAGGATAAGTCATTTCATCCTGTATACGCTGTGCGATTTCCGTAGAGAGATTTGCCGCCTGTGCATCGGTAACCTCCTCGGCACCGACAATCACACGAAGCTCCCTACCCGCCTGAATTGCATAAGACTTGGTAACTCCCGGATAAGAAGCTGCAAGATCCTCCATGCCTTTAAGGCGCTTGATATAAGACTCGATAACCTCTCGGCGTGCACCAGGACGGGCTCCGGAAATAGCATCAGCTACAAGAACGAGAGGAGCGTAAATGGAAGTCATCTCCATCTCTTCGTGGTGGGCACCTATAGCATTGCAAATCTCAGGACGCTCCTTGTACTGCTCCGCCAACTTGGCACCAAGAATTGCATGCGGATACTCAGGCTCATTCTCGCTGACCTTGCCAATATCATGAAGAAGACCTGCTCTGCGGGCCACTTTAGGATTAAGTCCAAGCTCAGAAGCCATAGTTGCACAGATATTGGCCACTTCTCTTGAATGCTGAAGAAGATTCTGTCCGTATGACGAACGGTACTTCATCCTTCCTATCAATTTTACAAGCTCAATATTGAGTCCGTGAATGCCAAGATCTATGCAAGTGCGTTTGCCCGTTTCAAGAATTTCATCTTCAAGCTGCTTGCTGACCTTGTTCACAACTTCCTCGATACGTGCAGGATGTATACGTCCGTCTATTACAAGCTGGTGAAGGGCAAGTCTGGCAACTTCCCTGCGCACCGGATCAAAAGCAGAAAGAAGTATGGCGTCAGGAGTGTCATCCACGACAATTTCAACTCCGGTGGCTGCTTCGAGAGTGCGGATATTCCTTCCTTCGCGACCGATGATACGTCCTTTCACCTCATCGTTCTCAATAGGGAAAGTAGTTACGGCGTTCTCAATGGCTGTCTCAGTGGCCGTGCGTTGGATAGTATTGATTACTATTCTCTTAGCTTCCTTGGCGGCATTAAGACGAGCTTCGTCCATGGTATCATTGATATACGCCTGTGCCTCGGAACGCGCTTCAGCTTTCATGTTCTCCACAAGCATCTTCTTAGCTTCATCAGCAGTCATGCCGGCCACATTCTCCAGTTCGCTGTTGACCTGTGCGGTAAGCTTGTCATATTCCTGCATCTTGGCCTCAAGCTTGGTGCGCTGCGCATTGATTTGACCTTTCTGAGACTCAAGATCCTTCACTTTCTTGTTAAGTTCTCCTGCCTGCTGATTAAGCTGTCCCTCACGGGTCTTTATATTGTTCTCACGGTCACGAAGTTCGCTATTCTTACTATTGACGCTGGCCTCGTATTCGCTTTTCATCTGCAGGAACTTCTCCTTAGCCTGAAAAATCTTCTGCTGCTTGATATTCTCCGCCTCAACATTGGCTTTTTCTATGATTGCATCAGCTTTTCCCTTAAGGATAAAGCGGGTAACCAATATATACACTGCAAGAGCTCCTATGGCTCCTCCGACAGCTGCAAGTATTATGTATAAAATCATATATATAAATTATTATGTGTCAAACAAAAAACAGTATCTGCAAAACTGCAGATACTGTAAGAAAAGCCGTCAGCCGAACTTTCAGAAAAAGCCTCTGAATAAGATTTGGGCTCCGCCACGTCTCAAGTTTCCCGAATTGTCGGGCATACCATCCTCGCATCGAGTTTACCCTGTTCCGAAGAACTTGTTGTTTTCAGAAGATGGGCCTGACGGCTACTTTTCCTTAGTCCCTCTCAGATAGGTTTTCAACTGATCGTCCAAAGAATCTATATCATTCCGTAGCAAATCAAGTTGTTTATTGGCATAGAACTTACCGGCTCCCTCACGAATGGCAATCATTACCATCTTGTCTTCCACATCAGCTCCGGGGAACCTCACGTTGTAATCAGCAAGCATCACATCCACCTCGTCTGCAGCCAGACGCATCAATTGCTCCATTTCAGGAGTCTCAGCCACCAGTTCATACTCCTTGCCGCCGATTTTCAGTTTGATACGCTGTCCCATATCACTTCTCCAGCAGTTCTATACATTTATCAATCTCTCTCAACAATTTGTCTATCCGCTGCCGAGAACCTTGCGTATCGGTATCAGCCATAAACGCATTCATAAGATGAAGATTGTCTATCTGTAAATTCAAATCAGTAATCTGCTCTTTGCATTTTCGGACATTCTGCTCTGCTTCAGAAAGCTTGACGGCCAAGGTCTCCGCCCTGTACCGCTGCTCCTCATATAGCGAAACCAATCGTGCTATATCATTTTTAACATCATCCAGCATAACTATCTGTCCGAATATACGATTACAAATTTAATCAAAAAATTCAGACATAACAATCCGTAATGTTTTTTTTCTACCACACACAACAAAAAAGGGCAACCTTTCGGCTGCCCTCAGATATAATTTCAAAAGAATTATTTCTTTCTGATGATAACGGTTCTTGAAAGAACGTCGTTGTTGAAGAAGATAGCGTCAACTCCGCCGTATGCCTTCTTCTCAAGCCTCTCGGCAGGAACGCCTTCAGCTACGAGAGCATCGTAAACGTTCTGGGCACGCTTCTCAGAAAGTCTCTGGTTGGTTCTAACGCTACCAGTCTTCTTGTCAGCATAACCAGCAACCTCGAATACGGTGTCATCCTTGCAATTCTTGATAGACTCAGCATAAAGCTTGATGCGAGCCTTATCCTTGCTTGTAAGGGTAGCCTTGCCAATCTCGAAGAAAATAGCGGTAGAAGAAGGAACCTCATTGTTGACAAGTTTCTCAACCTGCTTGATAACCTCTTTCTCTACAACCTTCTCGACAATCTTTGGATTCTTCTCAAGAGCCTCGTCAACGATAGTGTTGACAGCCTCCTGTGAGAGGTATCCTGCAGCAGCGGCAGCAGCAGCGGCACGAGCAATCTTGCCTCTCTTTCCACCGATGTTCCATACACCGTTTACAGCGAAACGTGCGGTACCGGAATTCTTGCGGTAAGCATCAGCGTCACCGAATACTGAAGGAGTAAGGCCGAAACGAGCCTCAACACCGAGAGCAAATGACTTGGTGAAGTTATAAGCAAGACCAAGACCTGCAGTAGCACCTACGCGAAGCTTGAAGTCGTCGCACTCCTCAACAAGCACCTTGTTTGCATCCTGAACGTCTGAGAACTTGGTTCCGGTTCTGGAGAAATTAACGGTAGGACCAGCGAAGAGATAGAAATCGAACTTAGCAAGATCATCAGCAAAAAGGTTGCTGATATTGAACATGGCGTCCGCATTGAATTCTCCGAACTTCTTGTTGTTATAAGCACGAACAGCACCGCTGAGATCAGTTGCGTTGCCTTCATTTGCATCAAGAGTCTGGAAAGGACCACCAATCACACCACGCACACCCCAAACCGGAGTAATGTACTTACCGAACTGCAAGTTGGCATAGAATGCAGGAGTGTTGAAGCCAGGAGTCATCGTAGAGATGATACCTGCGCCACCACCTACAAAGAAATCCTTGCACTTGTCGTCATCCTTGGCAACGGCTGATACTGATACAGCAGCCAATGCAAGTGACAGAGCCAAAAATTTAAGTTTCATATCTTTTTCTATTTTAATTCTTAAAAAACACTACTTACAGAAGACTACTCAGGAAGAACGATTCCGCCACCAGCGTTTGCGCCACCGTGACCGTGACCGTGTCCATATACATAATGTCCGTGTCCCTCAGGATTTGCAATTTCCTCATACTCTACCTGATTAGAGAAAACTGAATACTCCAAAGAACCGACCTTAGCACCGTCAGCAAGAATCTCCACAGTGTGCTTAACTGATGTAACTGTCTGGAATACAGTGTAGTAAGACCATGCAGACACTGTGAAGTTGTACTTCTCCTCAGTAGTGGTACCCTGTACAGCCTTGTATGCATCTACATACGCCTTGACAACATTGTAAACCGGAGATGAGGTCTCAGGAAGAACGACTGTGCTCTCATCTACGAACTGACCAACCTTGGATGTGTAGGTAACAGTACCGTTAAGGAGATACTCTGTAAGGTTCTTAGCCCAGCTCTTACCGGCATGATCCACGAGAGCGTGGCCGTCACCAGGATTGAAATAAGCAACCTTTGCAACTGGAGCAGCAGGAACATCGTTTACCTTGAAGGTAATTTCGGACACTGCCTTTCCGACAACGATATTCACGTCATATGCAGCAACACCGCCAGCACGAAGAGCAGCGATATTGAGCTTTGTAGAGTAAGTCGCGCCTTCGAATTTAGCGTTGACTGTGAGTTCACGTGCAGTGAGAGACTTGCTACCAAGAATGGTAATTACATTACCTTCTACAGTACCCTCAGAAGCAGAAACTTCAGCAGATACCTCTGTAGCAGGATTGTTCACGTCAATAGCATGAACAGTTACGGTAACCTTTGCTGGAGCTACCTCGAAAGCGGTTTCAAGATCCTCCGGCTGGCAAGCCACCAAAAGGCCAGCCATTGCGAAAAATGATAAAAGTTTTTTCATCATTAAAGTGAGTATTAAATCATTAAACAAATTACTTCTCAAAGTGCTGCCAATAACAGCACACTATACAAGCTCCGAATTTAATCAAAAAAAATTAGAAAACAAAATTATCTTTCAAGCAAAAGTCTATCGCACACTATTTTGCATGTCTGTCTATGAAGAAAGGATTGTATGCGTTCTTCCATAGAATATTGTCCGACGCCTCCGTACGGAACTCCTTGTAATAGTACAGCTCGTTGTTGGAATTGTACGACATTCCCATAGACGTGGACGTACTCACGCGCGGAGCATAACCCCGCCGTTTCATGTTGTATGGCGGCAACGACACCTGGAAGCGGAACCCTACATTGAGCGGGGCTTCCTTGGCCTTTTCGGCATACAGTCCTACCGAGCACCTGTCAAAATGCCTTATCATCTCGTATTTCAACCCCACGTCCCCAAGCAGAAACTTCTGGAGCCGGAGAGTAAACTGCGTATCCAGCGAAGGCATATAATAATTGAGCGCCACGTTCCACCTGAAATAAGGATGCCGGCCGAATTTAAAGATAAACCCGTCAAAATAGCAGTTCGCCAGCATTGCAAGCTGGGTATCGACAGAGAGCCTCTCCCCCGGGAAATAATACCATGCTTCAAGCGCAAGCCCGTAACGGTTGGACGAGAACACACCGGCCGTAACCTTTCCGAAAACATTGAGATGCCAAGGATCCCTGAAAGACTGGGAGAGAGCCATCATACCCGGATGAACCTTGCTTTCAGCATCACCGAAACCGTCATTGAACAACGGATATTTAAGCTGGTACGACAGTTTCATCCCGGGCCACAAAGACACCTCCACTGCAGGGCTAATCTGCCAGAGCGTCTGATAGACTTGATTGATAATCAGGTTCTTGATGGAAATTTGAGGATAAAAGAGAATATTCGTACGCCCTATCGAACTTGCAGTCCGGCGTTCCACTTTGACAACATCCCAGCTTTCATCAAGCCTGCGGGTCGTACTCCATCTGCCGGACGAAGGGTCAAATGTCATGGTAAGCTGAGGAACGTTCCTGTCCGTACAAATCACCTTTATCTTGACCGGATTTTCTTCAAGCGCGTCCTCCAATATTTGCCTGGCACGGGACAAGCCTTCCACCGGAAGCTTATACGAGTCACACGACAGGGACACCACCACATACTCTTCTGTCTGAGCGGCTCTGATGTCAGCGAATCCGGCATTTTCAAGTCTGCACACAATATCATCGATATCAGCGGCCGCAAGAACCGCTGTCTGAACGACAAAAAGGACAAATATCAATAGTTTTCTCATCATTCGGGCATTGTCAATGAAACCAAGCGTTCCGTAGTCTTAAGACTTCCTTTAATATAGGTATCGTGCCTTATCATACCTATCCCGGCAGCATACCACGTATATGCATAAGAGACAACGAGTTTTCCCAGTCGCTGACTCTTGTGCTCCAACACTACGACACAGTCGAAAGTCCCTGCCGGAACAGTAATACGCTCCCGTCCCACCACCTTTCGGTCAGTAACGGAGACCTTGCACGGTATCCCTGCCACCGTAACCTCAAAAACAGCATCTTCAAGCACATCCCCCTCTTTCATTGATGACGGAAGCACCGAGAAACATGGCTCTCCCTTAATCATGGAATCCGACACATAGTTGGAAGCCACAGACTTAAGAGAGGCGGACAAGTCCATCCCGATATCACCGTTCGGAAAAACAAGCATCTCCAGCGACACCGGCCCCCCATACATCAATTTTCCGGATTTCCCCCGGAACTCGGACTTGTAGC
>HF986318.1:1306-5047 GCA_000432655.1 Bacteroides sp. CAG:1060 | reverse complement strand
TACGATGGCCGTAGTCGGAGAGCCAGCGGTTCATGAGAAGCCACGCAATCGGAACTCCGATAACGAAGGCTACTGCTACCATCTTCATGAATGACAGCACCAGTTCTTTCAGTACGCCATTATATTCTGCTCCGAAGACTTTCTTGACCGCCACGCTGCGAGTTTCCTGCTGCATGTAATAGGAACTCATGGCAAAAAGGCCCATGGCGCTCACAAGGATTGATAACAGCGTAAAGATGAGCACGATATTCAGTACCAGGCTTTCTTCCCGGAACTCGTCCCTTATCATTTCCTCGATATACTGAGCCTCAAAGAGACGGTCAGGAAAAACTTCTTTGGCAATAGCTTCCACTCTCTTTTTTGCCGCGGCCTGATCGCCTGTCGTTTTCACGATAAGCGTCCATGGATAACTTTCATCCGAAAGTTCGCCATTGTTGTAAATCAGCGCCGCGCTCTGATTGTCTTCGAGCGGATAAATCTTGAAGTCATAGTAAATTCCCCCGATCGGCCATGTGCCATTCTCGGCAGTTTGGAATTCTGTCGCTGTCTCCTTGATACCGATCTGGCTGAAAGCGTATTCATTGAGCCACCAACTATCCGGTTGATTGTTGTCCTGTTTGGTCTTCAGACCTAAAATATTGAAATACTTATCATCGCCCCTGATCTGCTGAAACGACACCCAATTGCCGTCAGGCATCTCAACCGTCAAGTTATTGGTCCCTTCGAGCGGGATGCCGTTACCTTGCCCCACTTCCTCTACGCACGGTTCTGCGCGAAGACGGTCCAGTAGCGGCCGGAGCTCCCCGGTACGTCCAAATGAATTCTCAATCACCAGAATGTCCTTGGTGTTGTAGCCAAGGTCGGACGAGACGAGATGCCTTATCTGCAGTCCCATTGTGATGGCGCTCACCAGCATGGTTATGGACACCACATTCTGCACTATAAGGATTACTTTGCTGTAGATTGTCTTTGTCTTGAGCCGGAGCGTACCGCGTACAATCTCAATGGGCTGTGCCTTCAGAATCAGCAGGGCAGGCACGATACCGGACAGGATGCCCAGCACGATTATGAAACCGAGAACCAGCAACATGTTGGACGGTGTGACGGCTTTGAAGACGGAGATCTGATATTCCAGCATTCTGGAAACTGCGGGGGAGAGGGCTTCGGCCAGCAGTATGGCCAGCAGCATGGAAATGCCGCAGATGAGGGTGCTTTCTGAAATTACCTTAAGGAAGATGCTGCGTTTATTGGCACCAATCAGACGCCTTGTAGCCATTTCCTTGGCCCGAAATCCTGTCAGGGCCGTGGTCATGTTGATATAGTTCAGCACGGCGAACATCAGTAGCAGGAGGCACATTGCCAGGAGCAGGTTCACGAAACTACGGTTGCCGAACTGGACGGTCCCTGAGTCGTCGTCATTGCCTTCTTTCAAGAAATAAACGTCTTCAAGGGGAATGATGCGTACATCTTCATAATATCTTTTGTAAACCCAGAAGTTCTTTTTCAACCAGTCCAGCATCTCGTCGTGCTTGGCTTGCAGGTTTGCACCCGGGTAGGTCATCACAAAGCAGATACCGCTGCCGGCGTTGCTCATTGATGCATTATTTGCGGCATTGGTCATTGTCATAATCTCGCCCCGCATCAGAACATCCGGTGCTTTCAGAATAGAGTTTCCGAAATCTTCATACACGCCGCAGACGGTGAGAGGATAACCCTCATTCTCTTTCAAGATGATGACCTGACCGATGGGATCGGTTTCCCCGAAATGGACATTGGCAAACTCCCGGCTCACCATACAGCGATCCCAAGACACATGCCAGTCGGCCTTGTTGCCTTCCACCAGGTCATAGCTGAAAATGTCAAAGAAGGTACTGTCGGCCGCCATTGTGCTGCCATATACCGTCTCGCCGCCAATGGTAAAGGCTGAGGCGGATGAGACATTGGCTACGCAACACCCCTTCTCAATCTCCGGGAAGTTGTTTTTAAGGTGCTTATCCAGCCAATAAGCGGTGTTGACATTGCTGTCGCTGGCGATAACATAGATCCGGTCTGCGTTGTCTTGAAAAGAATCCATATACAACTGCTTCTGGATATACACTGCCAACAGGAGCACAAATGCCATTGACACCGTCAGGCCTATAAGGTTGATGGTTCCGTATAACTTATTCTTCTTGAGGAAATTCCAAAAACTATTCATGGCTTAAAATACTAATACATCACTATCGCCATACGTATCGTAGCCGGAGGTGATTACCTTCTCGCCCGGTTCCAGGCCTTCCAGCACTTCGTAATATTGAGGATTCTGGCGGCCGATGCGAATTTCTCTTTTGACAGCCTTGGAGCCATCTTTATTGACAACATATATCCATTTTCCGCCTGTCCTCTGGTAGAAGGTGCCGCGTGGGATGATGACAGTCTCTTCCGGCTGACCTAACTGAAGGTTGAGGTAGTAGGTCTGGCCTGGGCGGATGCCTCCCGGCTGCTCCCCGTCAAACTTGAAATCGGCCTTGAACTTGCCGTCGCGCACCTCCGGATAGACCTTTCGGATGATGGTGGAATAAGTTTCGCCCTGGCGCTCGAAAGTCGCCTCCAGGCCTGCGGATACCCGGTCGATATAATGCTCGTCAATCTGTGCTTCAACTTTATAGACACCCACGCTGTTGATTTGGCCAATCTTGGTACCGCTGGCAATGTTCTGCCCGAGGACAACGTCCAGCAGGCCCAGTTCACCGTCGATAGGCGCTTTTACGACAAGGTTGGATTTGCGCCTGCGAATCATGGACATGTTGAGCTGCATATTGTCCAGTGACTCCTCCATGCGGTCAATCTGCGTGCCGCGGTAGAGACTGTCCTGCATGGAACGTTCTATGATAAGGTCATATTTTTGTTTGGCCAATTTATAATCTTCTTCTGCCGTAAGGTATTCCTCCTTGGCGATGAGTTTGTCCTCGTAGAGAGCTTTCTGCTGCTCGTAGGCGCGGCGCAGGCGTTCCACGTTGGTGCCGTATTCCAGCACATTCTGGCGCACGTCCAACTTCTGCTGTTCCATTTGAATTTGGGTGTTGCGCAGGATATTCTCCTTCTCGGCCAGTTCTGCTTCGGAGTTCAGAATCTGCAAATCCAGATTGTCATTGCTGAGAACCAGAATGGCGTCGCCGGCCTTTACCGGGGAACCTTCTTCAATGAGGATCTTCTCTACGATGCCGCCTTCCTGCGGACTCAGCTGGATGGTTGTCATCGGCTGCACCCGTCCGCTGATGCGGATGTAGTCGTTAAACTCACCCATGACCACATTTGATATGGTCACTGTGTCCTTGTCCACCCGCAGGGTCTTGTTGTTCGGCCTTACAATCAGGTAAACTACGAACACCATCAGCAACGCCCCAAGCCACCATGGCAGGGCTTTTTTCGTGAAAGCTACGCGCCAACCGGTTTTTTTCTCGATAATCTTGTCCATATTATTTTGTCGTTCCTGGATTACCCCGGAATCTCTTGTTTATTGGTTAACGTATTCTACTCCATTGTAATATTTTACCACTGCCTGCTTGATGAGGTACTTGAACAGGGAGTTCATCTCATCGGCCTGGGCCTTGAGGTAGTTGTTGTTTGCGGTCTGAAACTCAAGAGGGGAGATGAGTCCCTGCTGGAGTTTCTTGAGGTTCAGGCTGTAGGCTTCGGACTGCACTTCGGCCTTACGCTGTGCCTGCTGATAAGCAGTGGCTGCACCGTCCCGGTCCTGTA
>HF986318.1:0-1215 GCA_000432655.1 Bacteroides sp. CAG:1060 | reverse complement strand
GTGCTGCTTTCTGGAGATGGCAGAATGCTTGCTCAGACGGCTCCAGATAGGAATGGAAACGGATAATTGGATATATTCGCCTCCGTTGTTTTTGAATTGGTCCTGGAACGGATTGGTGGTGGAGCCTTGATAGGAATAATAACTGGTATTCCAGCCGGCATACAGGCCCACGCTGGGCAGCAACTGCCACTTGGCAGTATTGAGTTCCCGCTTGGCGTTCAGCTCCTGCCAGTTGGCAATCTGGATGCCCGGGTTGTGCTCAAGAGCGAAGTCTACCACGGATTCTACTGCTACGGGCTCTGTCTGCCATGTCGGCATCGACGTGTCGATGACCAGTTCCTCATCCATGGGCCAGAACATCAGGTCGGAGAGGGTCATTTTCTGGTCGCGGTACATGTTGTATGTGTTCGTGAGATCATAACTCCGGTCGGCGAGGTCGGCCTTCATCTGGATTACGTCAGCGTGTCCTTTCTGCCCTAATTCCTCCTGTTTCATGGCTTTGGATAGTGCCTGCTCGGCTGCGGCGACCTGAGCCTCGTACACGTCACACAATCTCTTGTAGTACACCACATTGTAGTACGCTTCCATTACGGCAAGGCAGATATCCGCCTCCACTTGTTTCTCCTGCGAGTCGGCAATCAGAAGCCCGGTTTTGGAAATCTTGTAATTGTTCACCGCACGGAATCCGTCGAACAGGTCATACCCCGCTGAGACGCTGTAATTGTTGTGGAATGACGTGGTGTTGAAATATGTGTTGGTCTGCGGGTCGATACTGCGGCCGAAATTGTAGTACGCGTATGTCTGAGCACTGATTTGTGGAGTGAACAGAGTCAAGGCGGCATCGCGACGGTCAAGCTGCGCGTCACCGACGGCCGCCCGTTGGATTCGGATTTTCGTGGAGTTGGAAATGGCGTACTCCATACAGTCGTGAAGAGTCATCAGCTGTGCTCCATTGTGCGTAGGCGTAGCGGTGCTCTCGGAAGCCTCCGGCGTCGGAGCCGTTTTGTACTGAGCGCTTGCCACCGAGGCGGAAAGTCCCGTCACCGCTGCAAAAACGAATATGTAAAGTCGTGTCTTCATTATACAATGATTTATCACCGTAAAGAATTGAACACTTGTCGTGCCAAACTGATTAACTCGTTTATTTGCAAATGTTTACTATTTGCTCGGATGCAAAAAAAGTGTAAAGCTTTACACTTTTCCTTTACACTTTTC
>HF986317.1 GCA_000432655.1 Bacteroides sp. CAG:1060 | reverse complement strand
CCCGGAGAGGAAAATTTCACTTTCTATGAAGAATATGATCAACTTCGCCCGCAAGCGTTCCGGCCACTCAATGGCAGAGAAACTTTGTGCTGAAATTATTGCAGCGTATAACAACGAAGGTGGTGCATACAAGCGTAAAGAGGATATGCACAAGATGGCAGAGGCCAACAAGGCTTTTGCACACTTCAGATTTTAGTTGAAGGTGACAGATGGCAAAAAGAGATCTTAAGTACACGAGAAATATCGGTATCATGGCTCACATTGATGCCGGTAAGACTACAACTTCCGAGCGAATCCTTTACTACACCGGAAAGACTCACAAGATTGGTGAGGTTCACGAAGGTGCCGCTACAATGGACTGGATGGTTCAGGAGCAGGAGAGAGGTATTACCATTACTTCTGCCGCCACCACAGCATTCTGGCATTACAACGGTGAGACTTACCAGATTAACTTGATTGATACTCCGGGTCACGTGGACTTCACTGTGGAGGTTGAGCGTTCGCTCCGTGTTCTGGATGGTACTGTCGCAACCTTCTGTGCTGTAGGTCGCGTGCAGCCTCAGTCTGAGACCGTTTGGCGTCAGGCTGACAAATACAGGGTTCCGAAGATTGCGTATGTGAACAAGATGGACCGTGTAGGCGCCGATTTCCTTGCTTGTGTTGAAGAAATCAAGACAAAGCTTGGTGCGACAGCAGTTCCAATCTGTCTCCCTATCGGTTCTGAGGAAAAATTCAAAGGTATCATCGACCTTATTGCCAAGAAGGCAATTGTTTATGATGCCGGTAACGAACTCGTCAACTATCAGATTCAGGATATTCCGGCCGACATGCAGGATGCAGTCGCTCTTTGGAGAGACAAGCTCGTAGAAGCAGCTGCCGAGTGTGATGAGGCGTTGATGGATAAGTATTTCGAGGATCCTGAGTCCATTACTGAAGAGGAGATTATCGCAGCGCTCCGCAAGGGTACCATCTCTATGCAGATTGTTCCAGCTTGCTGCGGTTCATCATTCAAGAACAAGGGAGTTCAGTTCCTTCTTGATGCAGTGATGAGATATCTTCCTTCACCGCTTGACATTGGTGATACCAAGGCTACCGACCTCACTACCGGTGAGGAAGTGGATCTCAAGCCTTCTCCGACCGAGCCTTTCTGTGGTCTCGTGTTCAAGATTGCTACTGATCCGTTCGTTGGTCGTCTCGCTTATATCAGAGTATATTCAGGTCATCTTGACGCCGGTTCTTACGTGCTCAACACTCGTTCCGGAAAGAAAGAAAGAGTTGCCCGTCTGTACCAGATGCACTCCAATCATCAGAACCCTATCGAGTTTGTCGAGGCTGGAGACATTTGTGCGGCAGTCGGCTTCAAAGACCTTCGTACCGGTGATACCATCTGTGTTGAGAACCGTAAGTTCGCTCTTGAGTCCATGGAATTCCCGGATCCGGTTATCGGTATTGCCGTAGAGCCTAAGACTCAGAAGGATCTTGATAAGTTGGGAATCGCTCTTGGTAAACTCGCTGAAGAGGATCCTACCTTCACTGTGAAGTCAGATCATGAAACAGGTCAGACCGTAATCAGCGGTATGGGAGAGCTTCATCTTGATATCATTGTCGACAGACTTCGTCGTGAGTTCGGCGTTGAGATTAACCAGGGTGCACCTCAGGTTAATTACAAGGAAGCCATCACCGCTACTACCCAGCATCGTGAAGTGTTCAAGAAGCAGACCGGTGGTCGTGGTAAGTTCGCTGATATCATCGTTGAGATTGGTCCTGCTGATGAAGGTGTTACAGGTCTTCAGTTTGACAATCAGGTTAAGGGTGGTAATGTACCTAAGGAGTTTATTCCTTGCGTTCAGAAAGGATTCGAATCGGCTATGGCCAACGGTGTCCTTGCAGGATATGAGGTGCAGTCACTTAAGGTTACCCTTCTTGATGGTTCTTTCCATCCTGTTGACTCTGACCAGCTTTCATTCGAACTTGCAGCGCGTATGGCTTTCCGTCATGCATGCCCTAAGTGCAAGCCGGTTCTCCTTGAGCCTATCATGAGTCTTGAGGTTGTTACCCCTGAAGATTATATGGGAGAGATTGTAGGTGATCTTAACCGTCGTCGCGGTCAGATTGTCGCAATGGATTCTACCGCTAACGGTGCGCGTGTCGTAAAGGCGTTCGTTCCTCTTGCAGAGCAGTTCGGATATGTAACAGTGCTTCGTACACTTTCATCCGGTCGTGCTACAAGTACGATGTCCTTCGATCATTACGCTGAAGTCCCTGCTGCTATGGCTAAGGACATCATCGAGAAGAGCGGGTATAAGGTTTCAGATGACGAATAATAAATTAGAATAGTAAAATTCATTGATATGAGTCAGAAAATTAGAATTAAACTCAAGTCTTTCGATCATATGCTCGTTGACAAGTCAGTGGCTAAGATCGTTGAGACAGTGAAATCTACCGGTGCGAAGGTGAATGGTCCAATTCCTCTTCCTACCAACAAGAAGATTTTCACGGTTAACCGCTCCACCTTCGTCAACAAGAAGGCAAGAGAGCAGTTTGAGCTCGATTCTTACCGCAGGCTTCTTGATATTGAGGATTCCAACGCCAAGACCGTTGATGCTCTCATGAAGCTCGAGTTGCCTTCAGGTGTAGAAGTAGAGATCAAAGTCTGATATCGGGCGGTATTAAGACCGCCCCATAAGGTCCCTTAGCTCAGTTGGTTAGAGCACCTGACTCATAATCAGGGAGTCGCAGGATCATGCCCTGCAGGGACCACACAAGAAAAGCCCAGTCTTTTGACTGAGCTTTTCTTTGTATATGAAACCCACACCGCAAGTGCCCGTCTATATGGGTATTAACAGACATTTAATCTTCTATATAAGCCATTCTGTCCAGTTCGTGGGAGTGATTACCGCTGTCTTTTCCACATCGTAGTTTTCCATAAATACCTTTGGTAGTTTTGTATTGGCTTTCTTGGGGTTGGATTTTATCTCGAATAGAGTAAAGCGCCCGTCTTTCTCTTCGATATAGTCAATCTCCTGCTGTCCGGTTGTTCTCCAAAAATAGCTTTTGGCATAGTTTCCAGAATAATGATTCATTTTAATCCTTTCGCTTATGACGAAATTCTCCCATAGTGCCCCCGTGTCCTGCCTCATGGCCAGAGGTGCGAAATTTTGGAGTATGGCATTGCGGATACCATTGTCATAAAAATAGATCTTCTTGCTCTTTTTTAATTCCGTTCGGAGATTTCGATTAAATCCGTTGAGTCGGAATATCACAAAGCATTTTTCAAGCAGGTCAATGTATTTTTCAACTGTCTTGTTGTCAGTCCCCACTGTTTGTGCAAGTTCATTATAGGAAACTTCCGATGAGAGTTGGAGAGCCAAGGCGACAAGTAGTTTCTCAAGCAGGACAGGCCTGCGGATGTCTTCCAATGTGAGAAGGTCTTTGTATAGATAACTTCCAGCAATGTCCATCAGTATTTTTTTGCTTTCTTCCGGGCGGGAGTATACTTCGGGGTAGGAACCGAAGATCAGTCGCTGCTCGAGTGTCTGACGAAGAGTCATGATGCCACCCGCGGCGCATATTTCCTTCGAAGAGAGAGGGAAAAGGTGGTATTCATATTTTCTTCCGGTAAGCGGTTCGTTAAGCTTGTTTTGCAACTCGAATGAGGATGAGCCTGTTACCAATAACTGCACTTCTGGGAAATTGTCTATTAGACGCTTTAATGTCATTCCTATTCCTGGAACGGACTGCGCTTCGTCAATCATTACTATCCTGCTCTGTCCGATAATAAGTTTTAAGTCCGAAACTCCAGCTTCTGTCAGCATTATCCTAACCTCAGGTTCGTCACAGTTGAGTCGAAGAATCTTTTCTGACCTTTTCTCCAGAACCATTTTGAACAGTGTGCTCTTCCCGACTTGCCTTGCTCCAATGACAATGATTGCCTTGCCTCGGAACATATCGTTTTCGATTATTGTCTGCAATGTCCTCTCTATCATGATACTCGAGTTTCTTGATTTGTGCCAAAGATAAGGGAATTAATGCTAATCCCAAAAATTTTATTGTTTTTAGGATTATAATCCCAAAAATTGCAATGTTTTTAGGATTATAGTGCCGGGTTGCCTTGTGGCGGATTGGGCTATCGTTTTTTTGCTATCCTTGCACGGTTATGTTTGCTAAAGAGGTATAATGTCAGGAGACGCAAGGCGCTTCTTGACAAAATGAAAGGCGAGCGCGACATTGCACTATTTATAGGTAATGTGGACGCCCTGTTGAGCACCATTGCATGAAACCCCCGCCGTAAGTGCTTGTAAAGGGTTTATCGACACTGCAGCGAGACCTGTAGCACAAAGGAGGTCGACTAAAATGTACGCCGGGC
>HF986316.1:15949-16598 GCA_000432655.1 Bacteroides sp. CAG:1060 | reverse complement strand
TCCGCAGTTGTCGGAATGGTAGTAGCGGTAGCTTACTTTTCCGTGAGGGACGCTCTGCATATCCTGGATGCCCGGCTCCGGACCGCGTACGTCGGCAAGGCTGTATTTGAATCCTTCATTAGGGAAGATGAACATGTTGGCCGCATCGGCTACCTTGGTGCCGTCAATCACGAAGGCATACGGGTAGATGTCCGGAACTTCCGGCTTCACGGTGATGCTCCATGCTCCGTTGGCGTCCTTGGCCATAGGTCTGGTGCCGCTGAACATCTGGCACTCGAGTTCCACCTTGGATGCGTTAGGTGCGTTGACCCTGAACGTTACGCTGCCGTCGGCATTGTACTCAGGTGAAACGACCGGTTTTGCGAACAAACGGCCCATGACCTGCGGGGTAAGCTGCTGCTCTCCTTTTTTCGGCTCCACCGTGATCTGCATGGACTCTGTCTTGGCGCCTGGTCTGAAAAGCAGCGGCAGGGTTTCGTTCAGGAAGCATTTGGCGTTCATCCAAGTGTGTCCGAACTTGTCGTGGGTGAAATATTTCACATTGTGAATGCCTTTGCTGTCAAGGAACTTGAGGTAGTCCACTGCGGAGCCGTACAGGAAGTCATCCGTGCCTACTCCGAGCCAGAAGAGGAGGAGGCTGTCGTTGAGT
>HF986316.1:13831-15796 GCA_000432655.1 Bacteroides sp. CAG:1060 | reverse complement strand
CACGGTGGTCACGGTCGTTTATCGTGCGGTAGTTCTTCTCCACAAATGGCATCAGGTCGCCGATAAGGTCATTGCTGAACATGTCGCCCCTGCCGCGCAGGTCGGTCCCTTCCGGGAAATATTTGGCCGGGTTGCCGTATGGGAGAACGACAATCATAGGCTCAGCCTTTCCCTGTGCGATGAGGTTGTCAAGGATGAAATTGACCCTTCCAACCTTGAAATATACTTCTTCCGTGTCGGTGGTGCCGCTTATGAGGTAGAATACCGGATATTTCTTGTCTTTGTTCTTGTCGTAGAAAGGAGGGGTGTAAACGATGGCGTTGCCGTAGGTGCCGATGGACTCGGACCAGTAGTTCACGTAGTCAACCGCTCCGTGGGGAACGTTCTGTGCCGAGTGGACAAGAGGCGACTGCGGGTTGCGGATATCCACGATGCTGTTCTTGAAGCCTTCGTTAGGGAACCAGTCCGGGTTGAGCGGATCCATTACCTGGATGCCGTCCACTACGAAGCAGTATGGGTACATGTCAGGCGCTGCCGGTCCGAGGGTGAGCGACCATACTCCGTTCTCGCCCTTTACCATGTCGCGAGTGCCGGCGAACTGAGCGTTCACCTTGACATCTTTGGCGTTGTCGTTGCGATAGTTGAATGTGACAGTGTGGTCCGGATTGACTACAGGTGAACTCACCTGTACGGGCATCTGTCCTGCCGGGCGTCCTCCTCGTCCGGGTTGGGCCTGAGCCAGGGTCGCGAATGCCAGCGATGCCAGCAGCGCGCAGGAAATTTTGAAATTGTTTAGCATGGATGTAATATATTATGTGTAATTTTGCAAAAACCGATATTCACCACAAATATACGATAAGAATGCGTAATCCTTCTATTCTTATGGCAATTCTTGCCATCGCAGGATTCTCTGCCTGCAATCACCATGCCGAAAAGGCATCATCTGACGGGACTTTATCTTCCGGGCCGGACGGTACTTACATCGAGAAAGAGGTGTATCGTGACAGCAATGTCGTTTTCAGACAGATTGACGAGCATACCTGGGAGGGTAACGGACATCTGTGCTACAATGAATCCGTCTATCTTATAGAGGGTAACAAGAAAGCTCTTCTGATAGATGCCGGTACCAATATTCCTGATTTGGACAAAATTGTGGCCGGTATCACCTCCAAGCCTGTCATGCTGGCAGCCACTCATGTGCATCCGGACCATACGGGGTCTGCCGTGAATCTTTTTGACGAGATTTGGATCAATGCCGCGGACATGGTAAATGTGCCGTCTATGATGAAAGACTACAAAGGGGAGATAAAGTATCTCTCTGACGGACAGGAGATTGACCTTGGCGGAAGGAAAATCGAAGTGATATTCACTCCGGGACATACTCCCGGCTCCACCACTTTCTTCGACAGGGAAGCGCATTACGGATTCAGCGGAGATGCGTTCGGCTCCACCAATCTGCTGCTTTCCACCAATTTCTCCACTCTTATCTGCACCACCTCGAGGATTGCCCGCTATATGGAGAAATACGGTATAGAGAAGATGTACCCTGGTCACTATCACGGCAACAACCCGGAGACTCTTCAGCGGGTAAAGGACCTCAATACAATGTCAGAGGAGGTTCTCGCCGGCAAGCGTGTGGGCAGGAGTGAAGGCGGTATGCTGGGGCTCAATACCGTGGTTACCGACTATAGTGTCAATATCCGCTATCGCTATCCTGATGCTGTAAAATAGCCTCTGCTATAGCTTTGATGGACCGGTAGTTGAGGATCTGGTCGCTGTCTGTGCCGCCGTTCTCTTCTGAGAGTCCTCCGCAGATGTCTGCCCCAAGCAGCCGGTATTTCGAGCTGATGTCACGGCATATTCCGAGCAGTTCATCGAGAGTCATCTCTCCCTGGCTCCAGTCCGTGTGCGCATATTTTGTGGACAGGATGTCTATGTCAACGGACAGGTAAGCGGCTTCAAGTT
>HF986316.1:5583-13723 GCA_000432655.1 Bacteroides sp. CAG:1060 | reverse complement strand
CGTCGTGGATCCAGATTGTCTTGCGGCACAGCGGAAGTGCCCGTGCATTTGTGACCCATCCCCCGCAGCTCAGCAGCTCGTCCCCGAATGCGCCCGCCTGGTCGTCGGGATGGTGGTCAATCAATATCAGGGTGAACGGTTCCTTCAGCCTTTCGAGCCAGAAAAGCGTCTGGTAATGGTAATCTCCCGTACCTATGAAATGAATGGCATTTACGGGTATCCGGCTTATGCTGCTGCGTATCAGATCCGCGCTTTTTTCGGAACAATAACAGCATGTGCCTTCCATGTTGGAGAAGTCTGTCTTGACGACTGTTCTGTCCATGTGTTGTGATTGTTGTTTCGGTTTTCACAAAAATAGGAATTACTTGCGTGAAATGATAGTGAAAAGGTGCCGAAGTCACAAAAAAGTATTATATTTGTTCAAATCATTGTAAACGGAATGCCCACGGAAGCACAATTTCCTTTAGACCCCAATAAAGTCTATTATTCAATGGACGAATTGACCCTTGATACTGATCAGGGGCCCGTAACGCTCAAGATGGGCGTATGGTTGAATGTGGATCCTGTCCGGATTCACAGGCTTATAGTCCGCGAGAAAGTCCTGCAGGTGGATGTCTTTGAAGTCCTTAACCCTTTGGTCAGCAAGCTTCGTCGTGCTGACCCTGAGTATTATAAGAGGTTTATGGGCTTGAAGCTCGTGATAGACTATCCAGGCTATGGGAATGGAATCCAGGCCAGCATTCCTTTTGAAAATGACCCCGTCGGCTTCTACAAATGGTGGCGAAAGGGCAAGCACGAAGATAAGGTGTATCTCTCCCTGGCGAACCAGATCCGTCTTTTCCAGAAAGTGAATATGATGGACCCGAAGATGATTCTCAAGAAAGATTTGGAAATCCTTAAAAAATAGCTGAACAATATGGATAATCAGTTGAAGAAGACTTGTCTGCATGACCGGCACGTTGCGCTGGGTGCACGGATGAGCCCTTTTGCCGGTTTCGATATGCCTATACAGTACAGCGGCATCATTGACGAGCATAAGGCGGTACGTGAAGATGTGGGAGTGTTCGATGTCTCGCACATGGGAGAAGTGTTCGTGTCCGGAAAGGATGCGGAGGCTTTTGTGAACCACATATTTACAAATGACATAAGGCCGATGAAGGAGGGCTCCGTCCTCTATGGAATGATGGTTTATCCCGATGGAGGAACGGTGGATGATCTTCTTGTGTACAAGGAGTTTGTTCCTGGACATTATCTTCTCGTAGTCAATGCGTCCAATGTGGATAAAGATTTCGAGTGGATGCGTAAGAATTCCGAAGGGTATGATGTGGTACTGGACAATGCTTCTGACAAATGGGGCCAGATAGCCGTTCAGGGACCGTCTGCCGAGAAGACCGTAATGGACGTACTTGGACTCAAGGGTGCATCAGGACTTGGATTCTACGAATTCATGGACGAGCAGGTGGACGGCGGCAGGGTTATCCTCAGCCGTACGGGATACACCGGAGAGGATGGATTTGAAGTGTATGCTTCGCCGGAGCTGATAGTTAAGTTCTGGGATGCCCTGATGGCTGCAGGAGTGAAGCCGTGCGGACTCGGGTGCCGCGATACGCTCAGGTTCGAGGCCGGACTTCCTCTCTATGGAGATGAGCTCAGCGAGGACATTTCTCCTGTGATGGCGGGGTTCAGCATGTTCTGCAAGCTTGACAAGCCGGAGTTTATCGGAAAGGAGGCTTTATCTGAGCAGAAGGCTTCCGGAGTGGCGAAGAAGATTGTCGGTCTGGAGCTGTCAGACAGTGCCGTGCCTCGTGCAGGCTATCCGGTGGAGACTCCGGACGGAGAGACAGTGGGAGTGGTGACGACCGGATATCATTCCATTTCCCTGGACAAGAGCATCTGCTTTGCCCTTGTGGATGCTGCGCACGCCGCCCTCGGTACCGCTCTTGCGGTGAGGATACGCAAACGCGTATTCCCTTGCGTAGTAGTTAAAAAGAGATTTTATCAGGCAAGATACAAGAAATAAAACACATAATTTATGAGCAAAATTGTAGAAGGACTCCTTTACAGCGAGTCACACGAATGGGTAAAAGTTGATGGAAACGTGGCTATCATCGGCGTGTCCGATTTCGCGCAGAGCGAGATGGGAGATATCACGTATGTGGATATGCCGGATGTTGACGACGAGATTGCCGCAGGCGACGAGTTCGGTGCTCTTGAGAGCGTGAAGACCTCCAGCGAGCTAGTTTCTCCGGTATCCGGAAAGGTTATCGCGTGCAACGACGAGCTTGAGGATAAGCCGGAACTCATCAATGAGGATGCTTACAGGGCTTGGATCATAAAGATCGAGATGTCCGACAAGTCCGAGCTTGACTCTCTGCTCAGCGCCGGTGCATACGCAGAAATTGCAAAGTAAGTAACCTTCTGAGCAATATGTCGAAATTCAGCTATTTCCCCCAGACGGAGGAAGATATTCGCGTGATGCTCGACAGAATCGGAGTGTCATCCCTGGATGACCTCTATTCTGACGTTCCTTCAGACTGTCTCTATAAGGGAGAATACGATCTTCCGGAGGCCATGAGCGAGCAGCAGGTCAGGGACTTCTTCGAGTCTCTTGCCTCCAAGAACAGCCGGCTCAAGGTTTTGGTGGGACAGGGTGCGTACGATCATTACGTTCCGTCTGTCATTCCGTATATCACTTCCAGAAGTGAGTTCCTTACGGCATATACTCCGTACCAGTGTGAAATATCCCAGGGTACGCTGAGATATATCTTCGAGTGGCAGACAATGATATGTCGTCTGACAGGCATGGATATCTCCAACGCCTCCATGTACGACGGGCCTACTGCAGCCGCCGAGGCTGTGAGAATGTGTGTGGCCAGTACCAAGAAAAAGAAATCAGTTATAGTGGCTGCCACCCTTCTTCCGAATGTCATAGAAGTCATAAAGACTTATGCCAAGTATTCCGGAGTCAATGTGGTGGTATCTGACAGCATTGCCGAGGATGTGGCTGAAGGCGTGCTTGACCTTGCAGGCGTCATAGTGCCGTCCGTCAACCGGTACGGTGTCATTGAGAATCACGACGGTCTTGCAGACCTTGTCCATTCTCAGGGGGCGCTGCTTGTGATGTATTGCGACCCTTCCGCCTTGGCGGTTGTGAAAACGCCTGCCGAGTGGGGGGCTGACATTGCCGTGGGTGACGGTCAGAGTCTTGGAGTGCCTCTCTGCTACGGAGGTCCGTACGTGGGATTCATGGCTTGCCGTGAAGAGCACATGCGTAAACTCCCTGGACGTGTGGTAGGCCAGACGGAAGATGCTTCCGGCAAGCGCTGCTATGTTCTTACGCTTCAGGCACGGGAGCAGCATATCCGCCGCGAGAAAGCCACCTCCAATATCTGCTCCAATCAGTCGCTTATGGCTCTGTGGTGCACGGTATATCTGTCGCTGATGGGCCCGCAAGGCATGCGTCAGCTCAATGCGCTGTGCTATGAGGGTTCCCATTATCTCCACGATGAGCTTCTGAAGACCGGCAAGTTTGAAGAAGTTACTGATGGAGAGTTCATTAAGGAATTTGTCCTCAAGCCTCTGTGCGACGTGGCGAAGATGCAGAAGGCTTTCCTTGAAGCCGGCTTCTTCGCTGGTCTGCAGACTGAAGAAGGGTATGTGACTTTCTGTGTCACGGAAAAGCACCCTAAGGAGGAACTTGACAGAATCGTTGAAATCGTTAAATCGCTCTGAAGATGAAATACTACGACAAACTCATATTTGAGCTTTCCAAGAAGGGGAGGACAGGATACTCCCTCCCTCATACGGACAGAGAACTTCCTCGGGGCGGAAAAATCTGGAGAGAGTCTCCGCTTGATCTCCCTGAGGTCAGCGAGCCTGATGTGGTACGTCATTATACCAACCTCAGCCAGATGAATTTCGGTGTGGACACCGGGTTCTATCCTCTCGGCTCATGTACGATGAAGTACAATCCGAAAATCAATGAAGAAGTGGCCGTGATGCCGGGATTTGCCGGTCTTCACCCTCTTCAGCCGGAATCCACCGTGACAGGTGCGCAGGCTGTGATAGACGGACTTGACAAGTCTCTTGCCGCCATCACCGGAATGAAGCACTTTACTTTCCTGCCTTGTGCCGGAGCTCACGGAGAGTTGACCGGACTGATGCTTATACGCGAGTATCATCTCAGCAGGGGTGATTATGCCCGTACAAAAGTGATTGTACCTGACAGTGCCCATGGTACCAATCCTGCTTCTGCCGCCGTGTGCGGTCTGGAGATCGTGGTGGTAAAGTCTGGAGAGAACGGACTTGTGGACGTGGAGTCACTGAAGCCTCTTCTCGGACCTGATATCGCCGGTATAATGATGACCAACCCTAACACCCTCGGACTTTTCGAACACGAAATCCGGGAGATTGCGGATCTGGTGCACGGTTGCGGCGGTCTGCTCTATTACGACGGAGCCAATATGAACCCTCTTCTCGGAGTGGTTCGTCCGGGAGACATGGGATTTGATGTCATGCATCTCAATCTTCACAAGACATTCTCTACTCCGCATGGTGGAGGTGGTCCGGGAAGCGGTCCTGTCGGTGTGGCTGAGAAACTGGTGCCTTTCCTGAAGACACCTAAGGTGAGCGGATTCCACGGCAACTTCGGCGTGATGCTCCGTGCCTATGCATACATTCTGATGCTTGGCAGGGAGAATGTGAAGATGGCCGGAAAGCTTGCCACACTGGGAGCCAACTATATCAAGGAGTCCTTGAAAGACTGCTATAAACTGCCTATACCTACTGTATGCAAGCATGAGTTCGTATTCGACGGACTGCTTGAGCCGAATGGTGTGAGCACCCTTGATGTAGCCAAGCGTCTTCTGGATTACGGGTTCCATGCGCCGACCATTTATTTCCCGCTTCTTTTCCATCAGGCCATAATGATCGAGCCTACGGAGACCGAGTCGCTGGAGACACTGGACGCATTCATAGCTGTGATGCGTAAGATTGCAGAAGAGGCCAAGAATGATCCTGATCTTCTCCATGCCGCTCCTGTGTCTGCACCTATAGGAAGACCGGACGAGACTAAAGCTGCCCGTCAGCCTATTCTGAAATTCAATTAGAAGCATGACGAAAGCATATAAGGGTTTTCTTGTACTTCTAACTCCTTTTGTTATCGGATTCATATCGGGCATCCTTGTCGGGCATTCTTGCTCCAAGGATGCTCCTGTGTCCGGGACTCCTGTCGTAGTCGAGGCGGCTCCTTCCGAACCTGTGATTCCGGACGAGGCTGCCGTTGTCCCTGAGGAGGAGTCTCCGGAAGATGATGTGGACGGGACGGGAAAGTTTGAGGCGAAGGAAATTATCTATTATGGACCGAGGATGGCTTATGCCAAGGTGTTTGCGGACCTCAACGATGCCCATGTCTCTCTTGCCAAACAGGTGGGATTGACTTCCATACCCCAGACAAAGGCTGAGGTGGCCGGAATAAGCGGCCTTGTGAAGGTGGTGGACAATGATTATTATGTAGTGGACAATCTGAAGTACTCCATGCCGTTTCTGACCAAGGGGGCTTCGGACGAGCTTATGACAATATCCAAGGCATTCAGCGATTCTCTGAAATCCAAGAATCTTCTTGATTACAAGCTCATAGTGTCTTCACTCCTTCGCACGGAGGAGGATGTCAAGCGGCTGCGCCGCAGCGGAAACCCCAATGCGAGCGACAATTCCGCCCACTGCTACGGTACGACTTTCGATATCACATATACCCGCTACTACCGTGAGCAGGAGACGGAGAGTTTCATGCAGCCATACGAGCTTACAAAGGTTCTGGGCGAGGTGCTTCGTGATCGCAAGAAAGCCGGCGCCTGTCTTATAAAGTACGAGCGCAAGGAGCACTGCTTTCACATCACTTCCTGCAAGTAGTGTATCTTAGGAAATTTCGATTACAGTCACCGTGTCTTCGGCGACTGTAAATTTTATGTCTTTTCCGCAGAAATCCAGATGGTATATGCGGGTCGGATCGTGATGGTACCGTGGGCGTGGATCCTGTGCCAGAAGCGCTGTCAATGCCCGGATATCTTCGTCTGAGAGATTCTGCCGTCCGCATTCTATCCTGACGTCAAGTTCTTTCCACTCGTGGTCGTCAGTGAATCCGCTTCGCACCCCGGGGTGGGAGTCGGCATATTCCACATAGGGCTTTATATCATAGATAGGGGTGTTGTCCGCAAGGTCTGCCCCTAAGACGCGGATAATTCCTTCCCCGTGTATGATCCGGGTGATTTTTACGGAACTGAGCCCGAGAGGATTGGGCCGGTAAGGGGAGCGTGATGCGAATACTCCGATGCGCTGGTTACCTCCGAGCCGTGGCGGTCTTACGGTGAGTTTCCCCTGTGCTGCATCGTCTCTGTTGAGGTGGAATCCCCAGATAAGCCATAGATAGTCAAATCCTTCCAGTCCCCGCAAGGCTTCTTCCTGTCGGAATTCTTCTTCGAGGACTATTTCTCCCTGCAGGCACTCCGCCAGCCCGGACTGTCTTGGAAGCCCGAACTTGCCGTTTACTGGAGAGCGGAAATATGCTATCGGCTTGATTTCCATATTCCGGGGTCCTACTTTTCTGCAGCTGTAGCCTCGGTGTCAATCGCAGGGGTCTTGTCTTCTCCGATTTCGTGCATGTATCGGTCATACAAGGCGTTGAACTCCTGAAGATATTTTTTGTTGAGCGGCTCCGATGCCGGAGAATTGAGGGAAAGCGGATCTATCGGCTTGCCCTTTTCCCAGATTCTGAAATCAAGATGCGGTCCGGTGGCCGTGCCGGTGGCTCCGACATACCCGATGACCTGTCCCTGAGATACGCGTGTGCCGACTTTGATGCCCTTGGCAAATTTTGAGAGGTGCATATAAGAACTCTCGTATCCCTGCATGTGCTTGATTCTGATGCGGTTGCCTCCTCCTGAGGCATCCCATCCGCACTTGGTGACCGTGCCGTCTCCGATCGCATGTACTTCGGTGCCGGTAGGTGCGGCGTAATCCACGGCGGTGTGGGCTTTGACCTTTCCTGTGACAGGGTGTTTGCGGCTGTATGAGAATCTGCTGCTTATACGATTGTATTTCAGAGGAGCCTTAAGGAACATCCGCTTCAGGCTGACTCCACCCTTGTCCCAGTATGTGTTGCTTCCGCCGGTTCCGGTGTCGAAGAGCACTGCTGCCACTTCTTTTCCGTCTTTTCCGTTGAACAGGCTGAAATGAACCGTGTCGATGGCTACCACTTCTCCCTCGCAGACGCTTTGGTTGTAGATTATTCGGAAGCGGTCTCCCTGCCGAAGAGTGAAGAAGTTGATGCTCCACTGATAGATGTCGGAGAGTCTCATTATGAGGTTCGGTGTGGCTCCCGCCGAGAGCATATCGTTCCACAGGGATGTGCGTATGGTCACGTCCGCGAAGCGTCTCTGCCTTTCGACAGGCTTGTTGTAGTTCCACACTGCAAGTGAGTCAAGACACTGAAATACCGTAGAGCGGACCTTGTCCTGCTCGTACACTACGTACCTGAGGGTCTGTGTGCCGCCGGTGGTGTCGTAGTAGGCTCGGACCGGATTGCCTGCCTTGAGTTTGCGAAGGTCGATAAGGGTGTCGCACATGGTGGTGAGCCTGTACGAGGCCTGGTTCCCGAGTCCCAGTCTTGACATCAGTGTGGAGAATGTCTCTCCGCTTTTGAGACGGGTGCTGTTCACCGTGTAATGGTTGTAGTGGAATCCTATCTCAGGCATCTGCTCCGGTGCCGACTCCGCTTCTCTTTCGTGGGATTTGCGCCCGCAGGAAGATACCGTGCAGAGGACGGCAAGAATCATGGCGAGCCTTATGTAACGTGTCTTTCTCATTTGTCTATATGTCTTTATTGGTTCTGGAGCTCCAGCCAGCGGGTCTCCAGCTCGTCTATTTCACTACTGATGCGCTTGAACTCTTCGGCCTTCTCGCTCAACTTGTCGTATGCGAGAGTGCCGCTGTTCATGTCAGTTTCTATTGTCTTTTTGAGTTCTTCCAGTTCCGGAAGCCGGGATTCTATCAATTCGAGTTCGCGCTTCTCCTTGAAGCTGAGTTTGCGGGGTTTGTTGTCCGGAGCCTTTTGTGCTTTGGCGGGTTCCGCCGGCTTCGGCTC
>HF986316.1:0-5557 GCA_000432655.1 Bacteroides sp. CAG:1060 | reverse complement strand
CTTCGGCTCGGAGGGTTCCTTCTTTTTGGATGCTTCGTAATCCCGCACATAAGCGCGGTATTCGCTGAACGTGCCGATGAAGTCCTTTACGATACCGTCTCCGCAGAATACCAGAAGGTGCTCCACGACCCTGTCCAGAAAATGGCGGTCGTGGCTGACGATTATCAGTGAGCCGCCGTATTCTTTGAGGTATTCCTCGAGGATGTTGAGGGTTACGATATCAAGGTCGTTGGTAGGCTCGTCCAGGATGAGGAGATTGGGGTTCTTCATCAGGATGGTGAGAAGATAGAGTCTTCTTTTCTCTCCTCCTGAGAGTCTGGACACCTTAGTGTTGAGCATGTCGTGCGGAAAAAGAAATCTTCCGAGCAGTCTGGTGTCTCCGACGATGTCAAGTACGGTGTCGTCTCCTGAGAAGTCCATTCCTTCCTGACGGTAATATCCTATCACAAGGGATTCTCCTCTTTCGATGATTCCGGAAGAAGGCTGGATGGCACCTGTGAGAAGGTCCAGAAAAGTGGACTTGCCCACACCGTTGCGTCCGACGATACCCACCTTGTCGTAGCGCTGGAAGTTGTAGCTGAAATCCTTCAGAAGACAACCTCCATCCCAGAAATAATTTACGTTCTTGCAGTTGATTATCTTGGAGCCGAGTCTTGACGCCTCTCCTACGCCGTCAAGGGAAATCTGCTTGGTGGAGTAGGCCTGTGAGGCTCTTTCTGAAAGCTCATGAAACGCATTGATGCGGTATTTCGCCTTGCCGCTGCGTGCGCATGGGGTGGCATGGATCCATTCCAGCTCGCGTCTTAGGATGTTGCGTACCTTGTCTGTCTGGGCGTTGTAGCTGCTGATTCTTTCTTCCCGCTTCTCCAGATAGTTCTGGTAGTCTCCCTTGTAGGAATATATGGCGCCATGGTCAAGTTCCATCACGATATTGCATACCCTGTCCAGAAAATATCTGTCGTGCGTGACCATAAGCAGAGTGCACCGGCTGCGCTTGAGATAGGATTCGAGATACTCGATGGCTTCTATATCGAGGTGGTTGGTGGGCTCATCCATTATGAGGAAGTCGGCTTGCGATGCAAGCATTTCGCTGAGCGCCACTCTTTTGACTTCTCCTCCGGAGAGCTCTCCCATTTTGCGGTCCGTGTCGTGGAGCCCGAAATTTCCGAGGAATTCCTTGACTTTCTGCACAAATTCCGCTTTGTGTTCGTCGTCACAGTGTGACAGAAAATTCTGACAGTGCAGGAGTATCTGGTCCAGGATTCCGTTCTGGGGGTCGCAGTCATATTCCTGCTCCAGAAAGGCTATCCGTATGTCCTTCAGGAACAGAATCTTTCCGCCGGAGTCGGACTTGTCCTTTCCGGCCAGAATGCGCAGAAGGGAGGTCTTGCCGGTACCATTGGGTGCTATGAGAGCAATTTTGTCTCCCTCATTTACATTGAATCTTATATGTTCGAAGAGAATCTTCGGACCGTAAGACTTGGATATGTTCTCTATCTGAAGAAATGAGGGCATGGGCTACAGCAGACCGAGAACTTTATCTCTTGAGAGAAGACAGTCTCCTACAGATGCTGCCTTGCGGTCAAGCGTGGACAACACTATGGACGTGTCGGAAGATACTTTGGACAGTGACAGTCTGTTGACTGCGGTCTTGATAGGCAGGAGCAGATAGTCTTTGCCGACGATGAGGCGTCCGCCTATGACCACAAGTCCAGGGTTGAAGATGTTGAGTACGCCCGAGATACCGCGACCGAGGGTATCTCCCACTTTTCCTATGCATTCGATGGCCAGCACGTCGCCTTCTTCTACGGCTTTGAGAATCTCGTCGAGCTCGATGTCGCCCTTTTTCTCATAGATGCTCAGAAGTGATGACGAATGGCCGCTCTTAAGGTTCTCTATTACCATCCGATGGAGCGCGGAACCTGATGCTCCCGTCTCCAGACAGCCCACCTTTCCGCAACGGCAGATGATGTCGTTGTCGAGGGCAGGGAAGTGTCCGAGTTCTCCGGAGTATCCGGACTTGCCGTAATATAATTTCCCATCGGTGATGATGCCCATTCCGAGACCCCAGCTGATGTTGATGAAAATCATGTTCTTGTCAGCCTTTTTGCCAAGGGTCATATACTCTCCGTATGTCATCGCCCTGGAGTCGTTTTCTATGGTTACAGGGATATTGAATTCTTTCTGGAAAATACTCTTGAGAGGGATATCGTCACTCACGAAATAAGTCAGACTGTAACCTTTCTCCGGATTCACTCTTCCGGAAAGGCTTACTCCTATTCCAAGTACTTTGTCCCATGGCACTCCGCATTTGGATACCTCATCCTTGACCATACGGCAGATGGTCCTGAACGACAGTTCACTTGCCTCCAACACAAACTCTATGTCCTGAATGAAATTGATAAGCTCGCCCTTGAAGTCGCTTATGGCTATATGGAAGTGATGGCGTGCGATGTCCACGCCTACGAAATAGCCTGCATTCGGGTTGAGGCCGTAAACGCTAGGTCGTCTTCCGCCCGAAGTGCCGATTTTGCCTTCGTCCTGAAGGTAATTGTCATCTATGAGTTCTCCGATGAGCTTAGTGGTCGTAGGTATGCTTATTCCGAGGTCCTTGCTGAAATCAGCGATGCTGTAATTATTGTGGATGATACAGAGCCTGAGAATCTCTCTTTTGATGCTGGCATTCTTACTTGTGGTATCACTAAGGAACGATTGTGTCATATGTAAGGAATTAATATGCTACAAAAATATAAAATAATTTATATATTTGCGAATTATTTAAGAAAGAATTTAAGTAATGTTTCTCGGAAAGTTAGTAAAGAGGCTCAAAACCATAAAATTGTCCATAAAATCCAAGTTGATTTTGAGTCTTCTGTCGATAGCTGCAATCCTTCTGGTGTCGTCAACCATCTCCGTACTCGAGTACCGGAGCATGAGCAACTATGTGTCGGAGCTTATCGCTGATGACATAAGCAGCATCAATGTAGCCAACCGGCTTTCTGATATGACCAATCTGTATAACCTTCAGATATTGGAGTCCATAGGTGAAGAGGGGACGGATGAGCTGCCGGATTTCGATGAAGATTACTTCACTTCGCACTGCGATTCCCTCAGGATGAGCCCGTCCACCAATAAGATCTATCCTATGGCCGACTCGGTAATGTATTCGTATGCCGCGTTCATGTTGACGTCCAGAGAGCTTGAGCAGGTGAAGGTGTCTTCGTTTTTAGACACCAGAGACTGGTATTTCAACAGGCTGCAGCCACGGTTCAACAGGCTTACAAGTGATATAGACAAGCTTACGGACGGCATTTACAAGGATTTGGAGAAGAACTCGGCGACTTTCGAGAGAGGTTTCTACAGAAGTATCATCCCAGGAATTGTGGCTGTGGGAGTGGGGCTTCTGCTCGTGCTGATGCTTCTGTTCTTTATCCTTGCATTCTATGTGAATCCGCTCTATCGCATGCTTGACGGACTGAACGCGTACCGGTCGAACGACAAGAAATATACTGTCCGTTTCGAGGGGGACGATCAGCTTGTCGAGCTTAATGAGGGAATATCCGAGCTGGCAAGGGAGAACCAGCAGTTGCGCAGGAGAATCAGGGAAATCAGGAAATGAACTGGAAAGTAATCAGCAGGAACATAGGTTACGCGCTTCTGGTGAGCGCACTTTTCATGTTTTTGTCGGTGATAGTATCTGTCTCCGAAGGAAATGATTCCGCACTTGCCGCACTTGCCATTTCCTTTACGATTACATTTATAGTGGGTGTGTTCCCGTTTATATTTGTCCGTAAATCGGAGGCGATAAGCCTGAAGGAGGGCTATGTCATAATTACGCTGTCCTGGCTGATGTCTTTTATTTTCGGAATGCTGCCGTATGCCCTGTGGGGAGGGCCGTTCTCGCTTGTAAACGCATGGTTTGAGTCTGTGAGCGGATTCACTACCTGCGGATCCACCATTTTGGACAATGTAGAAGTTCTTCCGAAGAGTCTTCTCTTCTGGCGTTCGTCCACGCATTTTATCGGCGGTTTGGGAGTTGTGGTGTTCCTCCTTCTGATAATCCCCGAGTCCAGTCCCATGAGGATGCGTCTTACCAATATGGAGCTGACATCTTTGAGCAGGAGCGGATATTCTTCGAGGACCAATAAGGTCGTGTATATTTTTGCCTATGTGTACATTGCGATAGCGGTAGCGGCGTTCCTTGCATACCTGCTTGCCGGAATGAGCCTTTTTGATGCAGTGTGCCATGCCATGAGCGTGGTTTCCACCGGAGGGTTCAGCACGAGGACCACTTCCATCGCGGCTTTCGACTCGAGGTGGATAGAAGGCATTACGATGATATTCATGTATTTGGCGTCCCTTCATTTCGGCGTCCTGTATATGACGGTAGCGACCCGTTCTTTCAGGCCTATGAAGAATCCGGTGTTCAAGTTCTATACGATATCGATATTGGTGGTGTCGTTGGTTCTTGCCTTCGGTCTTCGGGCGCATGGCGACTGTTCCGCCTGGGGTGAAGCTCTGTGGAAGGGAATGTTCAGTACGCTGGCCATATCGTCCACTACCGGATTCGCCATTGTTGACAATGCCTGCTGGCCGGTGTGGATGTCCATGATGCTGGTGATGGTGGGAATAGTCTGCGGATGCTCCGGCTCCACTTCTTCCGGTCTCAAGGTGGACAGGCTCCTGATTCTGTTCAAGTCCATAGGACGCTATGTCAACAATATCCTGCATCCGTATTCGGTAAATGAAGTACGTCTGGGGAAGCACATACTCAAGGATGAAGACGTGTCTCCGCATCTTCTGTATGCGGCTCTTTATGCCCTAGTTCTGGTAGTGTCCGTCTTTTTGGTAATCTGCGCCGGAATTGACGTGGAGAACTCCGTGGCCGGCACGGTGATGACTCTCGGAAATGTGGGACCTGCCACCGGCGCTATGGGTACCATGGGGTCTTTCAATCACATGACGATAGCGGCCAAGGTGATATTCTCCATGGATATGTTTCTTGGACGAATAGAGATATATCCGGTGCTTGCTGTAATCGGTATGATGATGGGGAGAAACAGGAAATGACGGGTCGCAGCGAGTTTCTTTACGAACGTTTTCTCAAGAAGTTCTCTTTCGGGCCGACTGAATGTCAGGACCGGCTTTTCAGGGAGGTGGCTGAGTTTGTCACCTGTGATGATGCGGACATTCTGGTGGTCAACGGATATGCGGGTACCGGTAAGACGAGCGCCATGGGGGCGGTAATTGCCGCCTTGCGTGATTTCGGGACGCCGTCGGTGCTTCTGGCTCCTACGGGACGGGCGGCGAAAGTGCTTTCCGGTATTTCCAAAAGGCCGGCATACACCATACACAAGCATATTTACCGGCAGAAATCTGTAGGGGATGACGGGTACGGCAGGTTTTCGCTGGCACCCAACAAGAGCAAGAATACGCTTTTTGTGGTGGATGAGGTGTCCCTCATAGGCTTGGACATGTCTCAGGGGCAGCAGGGGGCGTTATTCGGCACGGGCAATCTGCTGGAGGACCTTGTGGAGTTCGTGCGCTCCGGAGTCGG
>HF986315.1:1527-28859 GCA_000432655.1 Bacteroides sp. CAG:1060 | reverse complement strand
GCCTGGCGTACATTTTAGTCGACCTCTTGCGGGCTCTTGGCTCCGTGGCTATCAATCTTGTAAACTTCCGCTTGAAATCGTCGCTTACATCTCAAAATACAAATAAGTTTAAGCGAACTCTACCAAGCGTAACTTAAGCCTTAATGCTCCTCCTCGTTAAAGAGAAGGATAAACCTTATTTTAGGTGCTTGTAGCGCGGTTTTCAAACCTTTCAGTACGATTTTCAGTACGATTAATCTTCCTCAATACCACAATATGCAATATGGTTTTAGACCGCATTCAATCAATTTCATTTGTGTACACATTTGCCTTCACCTTTCCGGCATTTTAAAATCATTCAAAATAAATGCGGTGGGACATCCAAAGCCTATCATATTCCATAAATTACCACTATCCGGCGCAAAATGCCTGGAAATACCATAGGTAAAACACCTTATTTTTCTAGGGGCAAGAAATCGTACTTATCGTATGTTATGGAAGTGTCTCTATTTCTTTAGTCTGTCCACCAGAATATCCACGGTAGTACATGGATTGTGTGAGGCATAATCAGTTCCGGAATAAGCCAATCTAAGATTCTGGGCCCTCAATACTGCATTTTCTTGGCTTCCGTATTTCCGGAGGATGTCATACATCACATATCCTCCCTTCTTATATGTGAACTCCGGTACATGCCGCCTTATCTCTCTTTCGAGGATGTCAATGTACTGTCGACGACTCACCGACGTTCTCAGGTCAATGAAATGCAAGCAGAACCAAAGCTCGAAGGATTCATTAGACCAGGCACATTGAAAACCGGCTTTCTCGGCGAGCTGTATCGCTTCATTGAAATCCTCATTGTTATCCTTGTCGAATACCAGCCATTTATAGTCGAAGGTGCTCAAATCTCGAATCCTAAGCGCTTCCTCAAGCAACTTTTTTGTGCTACGGTCAGCGCCGACAACCTGCACCCGCGAGCGTCTGCTCGTAAAGTGTCGAAAATATTCAGGTTCAGTCTTAGTTCCCTCGCTTACTATCAGAAAACTATAAAAAAGCTCTCTGGTACCCTCATTACGCCGTGACTTTGTTCCAGCGTGTCTTGAAGATAGTTCTTCACGCTGTTTCTTTGTCAGATGTTTTGCCATAGCCAAGTTCTCCTACAAATATGGAATCGCTCCATACCGCCCATTGATATAGTCCTTTTCATAACTGCGGTCGTTGCGGACCTTTACGCCGGAAGCATCCTTGAATTCGACAAGCGAGTATAGGTCTGTGGATGCCGTCTCGTCCTTCTCGGTGAACCATATCTGATCACGACGAAGGAACTTGTTGTCAAGAAGATTGGTGTCATGAGTCGTGAATATCAGTTGCGAACCCATCGGATTGGTTTCTTTGCTATTGAAAAGGGATATGAGCATTCTGGTAATCATGGGGTGCATACTGCTGCCGAACTCATCGATTACAAGCACGCGGCGGCTGGACAGGGCCTTCACGAAAATCGGTGCCATGTCGAAAAGTTTGTTCGTCCCGTTGGACTCGGTGTCGGGAAGGGACATTGATATCTCACCGGCCACTTTCCCGCTTGCGTCATATACTTTATGAGTCGTCACTGCCCTGAGGGAAGGGTTGTCCACCCTTCTGATAGTCTCAAATCCGAGTTTGAACCTTGAAAGGAAAGAGTTCAGTTCGTCGTCTGAAATCGAGATCGCCTTTTCGGAGAGAGTTTCCGATTTAGCTCCATCGAAAACGGCAAAACCTTTAAGTTCGCGCATAATGAGGCCGGCAATTCTGTCATTGAACGCGTCAGCCACAGAAAGGAATAGAGCATTGTCTCTGGTCCTTTCCACCATATCTTCCGCAGATTTGTAGTGAGATGTGACTCCAATGCCGTCCTCCGAACGGACAAACAGACATTTTTCACGACCCTTATTGCCGGTTTTAAAGTACAGATACTCTTCGCATATCCTATCCTTCTTTGCTGAAAAGCCATAGCGATACCAATCATCATCTATAAGGAGTTCTATTTCGAAGCAGGAAGGCTTTGTGCGGCTATCCTCGTCAAACATAAAAGGCGCCATCGGCAGTTCTTCAGACGAATTGTAACTCGCAGAATCATATACAGTCGTGAGGAATGTCCGTATAGCCTCTATCAAATTGCTTTTCCCGCTTGAATTGGCTCCGTACAGCACCGCAGAAGGAAGGACAGACAGCCCAACCGTCGAGAACAGAGACTCCTCATATTCTTTAATTGTCGCAGCTGTTAAATCCAATGTTTTTTTCGCCTTGAAAGACCGGAAATTAGATAATGTAAAACTCAGTAGCATATCAGTCGTTTTCTGCAAAGTAAGTGAAAAAATCACATAAACTCAAGTTTTATGAGAAATTTTCTCATAAAATATAAATTTTAGTGCCAAATCAAGCATTTAACGACCGTATTTATAATCACGAGTTCTAGCAGCTGCTGTTGTGCACATATTCACTATATTTGTAAAGTTTTTATTCAAAAACTTTTATGGATAATGCAGAACAAGTTCCCGATTCCGGTGACAAGGGAAGCTGTCGCGAATGCACTTATACATCAGGATTTTTATATTTCTGGAGCAGGACCGTTGGTGAAAATGTTTGATAATCGCATTGAGGTTACCAATCCGGGAATTCCTCTGGTTGACATCAAGAGAATTGTCGACAATCCTCCGAAGTCTCGCAATGAGAAACTGGCGTCAATGATGAGGCGCCTCAAAATGTGCGAAGAACTTGGTCGAGGATGGGATAGAATGGTATTGGCTTGCGAGATGTTATATATGCCGGCACCGAGGATAGAAATTTTTCCAGACTCCACAAAAGTTACTCTATTTTCACAATGGAATTTGCAAACATCCCAATGGAAGATAAACTATGGTCCTGCTATCTTCATGCCTGCCTAATGTACATTCAGGGGGATGGACTGACAAACGCATCGTTGAGAAATCGGTTCGGAGTAAAAGATTCATTGACCGGGAGCATATCGAGACTCATCAAGGAGGCTGTTAGTCAAAGACTCATCAAACCGCTTGATCCGGATACCGCACCACGGTATATGAAGTACATCCCGACGTGGGCATAATTTAACTTGCCGGTAACTTGCTGGCAACTTGATTTTCGAGGAATCGAAAAGCGCGAAACATCAATTGAGGGTCATATAGGGCAGTTTGCCAACTTGATTTTAACTTGCTACAATAAAGAAGGGTCTTTATTACTTTAGGCAGAGTTTAAGGTAGATTTTCATTCTACTATATGACCTCAGAAGGCTTGTATGTCAATCGAATAGAAAGAAAAATCGAGTAGGAGGAAAATGAATAGTTTTCCTCCTACTCGACTGATGTTAGATTTCGTGTTGTTCACCACTTAGTCCGTCGTAGAGCGCGAGCCCATTTTTGAATTTTCGCCACATTTCATCTCTCATCCTTCGTGGCTCCAATAAAATAAGTTGATCTCCGTAGGATGCAAACTTGCTATAAAGCTCGTAATTGGGGCGACATTCTATAGAGAAGAATGTCCAGTCCTTCAAAGTAGGGTATTTTTTCCTGAACATTGTTTGGGACTCGCCATCAAGCTCTATCTGCGTACCATGCAGGTATTTTGTTTGAATATACGGCAGCGACTTTTTGCTGACAGCAAAATAAATATCTTCGACTTCCTCTTCTTGGCGAAGAGTAACGCCGACTATCTCGTCGAATCTTGCCTTCAGGTCCAGCGGAGTCTCAACATATGGTTCATCATCCATGTACTTAAACTCTTTAGATATTCTATCCAAAGGAAATGTGGCGATGAACTCTGCTCTATAGGGATAAATCTCGTCACCGAGCGGAGTACAAAGCAAGAACCATCTGTCGTTGAACTGCTTAAGCTGATACGGATATACCGTATATTCCCTTGGCTTCTTGCCGAAAATAGAATACGTAATACGAATGACTTTCTTCTTTGAAATCGCAGAGAACAAGCGCCCCAGAAGACCTTCTGGAATCTGAAGTTCTTCATTTGAGCTGAAGGAGATATAGGGCTGCTGGCCAGGGCGCTCCTTGAAATCGAGTTTCTTTTTAAGCAGATCCAACCAAGTAAAATTATCTAATCCTTCAAACTGCCCTAAACTCTTGATAGCTTCCCGTAGAATTTCTTCTTCATCTGATGTAAGCTCTTGATAGAACAAAGGTTCGGATTGATCGGCATACTTAACTGTCCCACGCCTTCCGGCGTTACGGACGAGTTCTTTACCAAACTCTTCTTTAAGGGATTTGATGTCTTTCTGTATCATTCTGAGAGTGACTGCAGAGTCGCACTGCCAACTCACTTCCTTAAGAATCTCCTTAGTGGTATAATTTCTATTCGGGTCAGCCAGCATTCTATCAATAATGCGGTAGCGGGCCATTGCGTCTTTGTTTACTGGCATATTGCGTTGTTTTATACTGCAAAGATACAACCCTTAAACGAAACTATTGTTCGTTTAAGTAAAATTATTGTGTTAGTTCTTCCATCACTTTCCAACAGTGACGGATTTATGAACATATCGTACGTCTGATGGATACAATTAAAAAACTGATATTACCGTTGATGGAGTCCATGCGACGAACGATTTCGCAAAGAACAACATTATCATGAGCATAACACAGGCAACTCCCAGAACAATTGCTAACGTCAGCATAGCCCCTAGCGCTTGATGATAAGTTTGTTGTTCTGGTTGTCGATGGTGATGATGCCCAAGCGTTCCATGACACTCTGACCAAGCAGCAGTGGAGCTTTCTGACTCTTCACCACCGAGGCGTTAACATTGTGAAGAACTGCATCGCCAATCTTCACTTCGCGAAGCGTAATTGTTGTCCCTTCACTGATCTGTCCGTTCGCAATTTGATAGTACTTCTTGCCCTTGATATCCTTCTCGGACAGATAGCCGTTCTTGAACATGAAGTTGGCTTCTACGGAGGAAATTGTTACGTCTGACGCACCTGTGTCAAAGATCATTTGAAGCGCAAGGCCGTTGATGTTACAGGGAATCTCGAAGGTGCCTCCGGGATTACGCTTCACCATGATTTCCGTCACCATCTCCTCCTTCTCTGGCATGGAGAGCTTGAACTCATTAAGATATACTGCGTGCTTGGTCTCATATTCCTCCATCAGTGCTTTGAATTCAGCCAGGTCACGGACTGCGTCCATATCATCATCCAGACGAATATGAGAAAAACTGCGGTATCCTTTCTCAAAGGACATACGGAGCGCAGCGATAGATTCTTCTAAACGGCCCATTCTGGAGTATAGGCAAGCGCGATCATAATAGTGACCGGCATCCTCGGGATCGGATGCAATAATCTTGTCCATCCACTCTTCAGCCTCCTTGTCACGGCCAAGGAAATGCAGCGCGTACTGGCGGCAACTTCCGTTTTCGGCAACAGTATCCTTCCGGATTACGGCCTCGAAGTCGGCAAAGGCTTCTGCCTTGTTCCCGTTCAGGAGCAACAACTCTCCACGCATCAGATAGAGGTAAGGATAATCTTCAGTCATCTCAAGACCAAGGTTGTAGTCCTCCAGCGCCTTCCCGCGGTCTCCCTTCATCTCGTAGCACCAACCGCGCTTATAGTACGCATAACCGGCTTTGGGAGATTCTTCAATAGCAGCTGAAAAGTCAGCAATGGCAGAGTCAATGTTTCCGGCAAGACGGTAGTAATCCCCCCTGCGGCACAGATTATCCCAGCTTGCCTCTTTCTCCATTGCCTTCGAGATGTCTGCGACTGCCTGTTCATTAAGCCCCAGTTTTCTATAGCAATCGCTGCGACAAATATTAATCAGATCGTAGTGACCGGATTCCACCTCCAGTTCATCGTACGTTTTGATTGCCTCCGCATACTTATGGGATTCTTCATAGAACTGACAAAGGAAAGCTTTCCAGAGGAATGGATTCTCACTCTCCTTTATGCGGGACTTGATACAGGCTTCAGCGTAATTAGGACGCTTTACAAGTACTTTAAGTATTGCGCTGACGCTCGCTTCATCATTTTTGTCATACCATTCAAGGCCGGCATCAACTGCTTGGAATATGTCGCCCAGTTTGTCGTATGCCTGCATCTTGAAACGGTAGATTTCTGCATAGTCCGCGTCATATTACTGGCACTTGTCCAACATTTCAAGGGCATCTGAATATTCTTCCCTCTCCATCATATTGCGAGCAAGCCCCACCATTGCACCTTGGTCTGCTTCGTTTTCCTTTATCATATTGCGGTAGATGACATCAGAGGCAGCATAGTCTTCCTCATAATGCAAGGCCTGAGCATAGTCAAATGCAATACTCTGAAGATTGTCCTTATTGTCTTTTCGGGCAAGTTCATACGCTGTCTTTAGAGCGAGGACCGTATTGTCCATATCATACATGTCCTGATAGATGTACCCCTTCCACCAGTAGAGGGCAGAATTAGGGCATTCTGTCTTCCTCGGTTTATTGACTTTTAATGCGTGATTAATATCCTGGAGGGCCTGGCCGTATTCTCCCTTTCGGCGAAGAATACGAGCGCGGAGAACCAACGCATAGACATTGTCCGGCGTCTCACGAAGCTGTTTGTTAACGATGTCGAGGGCTTTGGCTTCGTCGTTCTCCTCGTTTAGGACCTCATATGCTTTCTTGAGATTGTAATCATTTTCGGTGTTGTTCTTCTGGGCATACACGTTGCATCCAACAAAGGAAAGAATAATGATGGAAAGAAGTGTGAAGATTCTCTTCATAAGCGTGAAAGATTAATGGTTGAAAAATTGTTCAAATGTTAAGATTGGAAAGTTTCTGAGACATATCCAAGGTTTCATATATAAAGAGATGTCATTTTTTAAGCAGTTATTGACCACGGCTTGCAGCCTACGCCATCTTTGTCCTCGACAAGATTTACGAAAGCCCTCAGCTCATACAAATGAGCAAGCAATTTTTTTGCGAAAGTATCATCCTATTACTAACTGAAATTCCGTCTGCTTACAGTCTATGCTTTCACGAATGACGCAGAGGTAATCAATGTTTGCAGTCTTATCAGCCATAATACTCGTTTTATTTATTATCCGGGGGCGTTATTAACCCTTTCCGACTGCAAAGTAAGCCCCTTTGAGCGAACTGAATTTTCGCTTAAAGGGATTGGAAGATGCACTTAAAAAAGATTTCGTTATAAAATTATTTTTCGAGAGGACTAGAGGTTGACGGTTGGTAACTCGCCAAAAGTGTAGATGATAAAGTGGATTTAAAGAAAGGACCTTTTTAAGGTCGTTTCAAAGTTTTTTGAAGAAATTTTTGGCTTCTTAGTGTACTTTCTCCTCTTCGGGGAAATTATAAATATGATATAGTATTATCTGCTTTGTGAGAGTGATGATATGAGATTACTAGATGCAAATTTTTAAGCTACGAACATAGAATTCGCAATAATATCGTTAATTTGCATCGAAATTTAAAACAATAACCAGATATGACAGAAAAACAAAGATTGTCAACAAATGAGTATACAAAGATACTTGTGCCAGCATCATCCTACGATATGGCAAAGGATTCCCGGCTTCTCATTCCTTTTACAAGCGGAGAGAAGATTGGCTTTGTCAATCGTGTCGGTATTGTTGTCGTAAAACCGGAATACACAATGTATTATGGCGAGTTCTATAACGAGCCGGACTTGGTCAAAGTCGCTATTGACTACACGTACGGCTTCATTAGGAGCGGAGGCAAAGTGGCCACGTACCGAAAGCCATTGTATGGATTGATAAACATAAAAGGTGAAATGGTGCTAAATGCTGAATATTCTGAAATTGTCCCTTCAATAGGAGGCGGTCTATTGTTTACCGTTCAGAAGAATGGACAATATGGAGTTCTCGACGCTAGTGGTATGGAAATAGTTCCGTTTGGCCGCTACGGCTACATTGACGGCTTCGACAGAGGTCTTGCTAGAGTGAAAATCGGCACAACTACAAATGGAGTAATGAACAACGGGTGCAGGTGGGGAATTATTGACAATACCGGGAAAGAGGTCTTGCCGGCCCAATACGATGACATTTGGAACTTCTATGGTAAAAGTCGCGATACAACAAGGGTCGAGAAGGGAGACTCTAGGAGTTATATCGAGCTCAGTAGTCTTTTGGACAAAGAAGAGGGGACCGTGCATGACAGCTACTGTGATAATGACTACGATGATTACGGAACTCATTATGGTGAATATGCCGGCACTTATGCGCAAGATGTGGCAGGTTACAGTGATGACGCAATTGACGATGCCTTCGATGGTGCTCCTGATGCATATTGGAATATAGATTAAATCTGCAGAATTACAATATTGCGAACAAAGAGTTCTCAAAAACATTGTAACTTTGCATTATAAATAAGAGGTCTTTGAAATCGGAACGACAGGTATAAATTTGAACACGTCTTGCGGGCGCAAGCCATATTTCCCCGGAGATACATTCGCAAGATGTCTCTAGGCTTTTTCAAAGCCCTGAGATGACAACGTCATCATGTTAACGTAGACTGTGCATACGCAGTATGCCTTTCTATCCTGTATTGTTGTATTGTTTTTATAGTATTATTCCTTATATAAAGAAATCAACTCCTGTCGTTTCCGATTTTCACCTCTAATTATCATAAACAGAAAATGGACAAGAACGAAATAATAAAGTTGGCTCAACAGATGGAGACTAAGGAAGATCTCCTTGACCTTCTCAACAAAATGAAAAAGGATGAGATGGCAGAATCTGGCATGAGCCACAAGTTCTTTCCGTTTACGATGACGTACTTGAATTATTATTGTAATCCCAACAATACGTTTCATTGTTACAAGCAATTCAAGATCAGGAAGAAGTCTGGAGGTTTCAGACAGATTACGGCCCCAAGGAATCGTGGTTTCATATTGCTTCTGCACTATGTGAACGAAATTTTCAAGGCCGTGTACTCTCCATCTGACCATGCAATGGGTTTTACAGAGGGGCGTTCCGTCGTCACAAATGCTGGAATGCACAAAGGACAGAATTATGTGTTCAACATTGACTTGAAAGACTTCTTTCCGAGCATCCAGCAGGCAAGGGTATGGAAAAGAATACAATTGAAGCCATTGTGCTTTAAGCAGTCGATTGCCAACATGATAGCCGGCCTGTGTTCCATGAAAGAAATTCTGGAAGATGGGTCCAACCGATATGTCTTGCCTCAGGGTGCCCCTACATCACCAATCCTAACTAACATGGTCTGCGACAAACTGGACCGCAGACTGGCTGGATTGGCAAAACGCTTTGGATTAAACTTTTCCCGATATGCTGACGATATTACCTTCAGTTCTATGCACAATGTGTATCAAGGGAATGGAGAATTCAGGAAAGAACTGAAGCGCATTATTGAGGATCAGGGCTTTACAATAAATGAGGCAAAGACCAGACTCCAAAAATTGGGATCACGACAGGAAGTAACCGGCATTATTGTAAGCCATAAGTTGAACGTCACCCAAAAATATGTTCGTGATATTAGGAATATCCTTTATATCTGGAAGAAATATGGCTATAGTACAGCGTTTAATTTGTTTTTTTCTAAATATAAACAAGATAAAGGACATGTTAAAAAAGGAAAACCTGACATGGTGAATGTGCTGTCCGGAAAACTAATGTACCTGAAAATGGTTAAGGGGGCCGAAGATAGCGTGTATGTGAGGCTGCGGACTAGATTCGACGAGTTGACAATAGCCCTGAAGGACGCACACAATACAACAACTCAAGGTGTCACTTACGTTGAAACGATTCCTCTGCTGGAGTTTGAGAAGAATAATCATACTGATGTCGTCATTACTACATTTAAAGCTCGGGAAGAAGTAAATGCCGAAGATGAGAACAAAGTCATCGCTCATAGGTATGCCTATTTCACTCTTGGCGGTCACAAGGAGCTAGCCTCAGTAAACAAGTCGCTGAGATCCGAGGAAGAAAAGGATAAGTCGCCTCTTTCAATCTCATCTTGCCGGGATGCTAAAGGAAAACCGTTCTGGTTAATCCATCGCTCAGGCAAAGTGGTTGTCCCGACATTGTCGCCCGTAAACATTGACGATTTGAATAATGATTTGGACACCTTATTGAGTATATAGCTTATGGAGGATAAATTACAGTCGACAATAGAAAAAATCGTTCAGTTAAGTAAGCAGAACGCTGAATTTAACTTGGAACTGCGGAAGAGATTAGATATGTCTCCCGCGGATTGTGTGTCTATTGACGATGACCGTATAGATCAAATTTACGAATACTGCATCGAGAAAGTTGTTCGCCAGCAGGCACAAGAGTTTTATAAAGATTTCCCAATTAAAGAAATCACCAATGAACTTGTTGAAGATTTCTGCAGAATGGAAGCATTTAGACGAAGAAACAATTTCGGTGATTTTTGCTTGTCATTATATCAGCAAGTGGAATGTGTTACAAACAAGCTATGCGCCAACCCTGATTTAAACGAAATTGCCAACAGAATGTGGGGATATCCGGCCTATGTAAAGGCTGGAAAGGGGGTTACCCCTTCAATAGATAATAGAAACGAGAGCGGATACACAATAGCTTCACTCGTTTTTCCTGGTAACGACAAGAATTCTGGATTGTCCAATGCCATAGAAAAGTCAAAAAAATCGCTGCAAGATCTATATGCAATAGACAAAATGCGAACTATCGTATATTTTGTTGGCTATAAAGGAATGATGAAAAACAGTGACTATTATGGATTCAAAGAATTCACATCACTTCTTTGGGACATATATCAATGCAGGAACACAAACCATCGCGGCAATATACCCAACAATTGGGATAAAGAACCGTTAAGTCAAATTCGTTCTCAACAAGCTGTCTATTATTTCAAATTCTTGGGAGCGCTTACTCAATTTATGGAACAAATCATACATGGTTGGAATGAACTTCCTGAGATTAAAAGAAGTGTACTGATGCTTCCTCCTAAAAAAGTAGAATAGCCTGGGCTATAATGGCAGTTAAGATTTCTTTGCCAGACGATGGTAAGAGACTCATCATATAAGTAGTCAAATCGAACCTGTCCAAATGTAGGAGTAAATTATACTAAGCCAGATACAGGACAGCTACAATCATCAATCAACATTATGAACACTTCCTTTGATTGTTATCGTTGGATAAATGATATCGAAATAGTATAGGGACTATCGGGAGTACTTAAAATACCCGACTTCTCCAATAAGTTGATTAACAATATGATAGACATTTCATAACTTTATACACAAAAACAATAACATGTCAGGAGCAATTACAAGGGACACCATAGGGTCGGTCTATGAGTTCCGCAACACTAAAGATTATAACTTCGAGCTGTTTAAGAATAACAGCGCCTATACTGACGACAGCGTGATGACAATGGCGGTAGCCTACTGGCTGCTGAAGGACAAGGAACATAGTTATCAGGGGCTGGAAGACATTATGGTGATGTTCGGGAAGGAGTGCCCATGTCCGATGGGCGGATATGGCGAATCATTTGTCCGCTGGCTATTCTTTCCGAAGTAGTTATATGCATATGATGACGAGTTGGGGGCTGCTCCATACGAGTCCGCAACGGGGCGTCATCCTTATGAATCATGGGGCAATGTGGCTGCAATGCGCGTGAGTGCTGTGGGCTGGTTCTTCGATACCTTGGCGGAGACCGAACGCGTGGCCGCCAATCGGCCGCAATCACTCACAACCATCCTGAAGGCATCAAGGGCGCACAGGCGACTGCCGCTGCTATCTGGATGGCCAGGAATGGAAAAACTAAGGAGGAGATTCGCGAGCACATTGAAAAGATATACGGATACGATCTTCATAAAACCTATGAGTATTGGCATCCTGTCTACGAATGGGATGAGAGCTGCCAAGGGACTGTGCCGCAGGCGATTATCTGCTTTCTTGAATCCTCTGATTTTGAGAATGCTATCCGCGAAGCCGTTTCTCTCGGAGGAGATAGTGACACGCTTGCATGCATTACCGGCGGAATAGCAGAGGCGTATTACAAGGAAATACCTCGAAGTATAGCAGAACAGGTAGTCGAGCCATTTCCTAAAACCTTCAACAAGATTTTGGACGCAGTGCGTAAAGGAACAGTTTACGGTATCACTTGTAAGATTGCCGATTAACTTAGAAGTTGTTTTGAGTTTATTAAATCAGTATATGACAAAAATTTGAAGACATCGATTCGGTAGCGATTTGTGTGGTTGACAAGGGACTGGAAGATGTAGTCCAGTCCGTACTTGAACAGACTTACCGCCCTCCGCTTGTGCTTCAACACTGTTATCGGTTTGATGTTTTCGTTGATATAGATTCCTACGAGGTAGCACCAGACATACGCAATCATGATGATGGCAAATAGATTGGACATACGGGAATGGTCACGGACATGGGAGCCTTCGATATCGAAGCCACTTGATTTCATGCCCTTGAACATCGTCTCCACCTGCCACCTCAGTTTGTACATCTCAAATGCTTCCTCTGCATTACAGTACGAGACAATGATCTGCAATTCGGGTGCACCCTCCTTGTCCTTGATTTTAGAGCCAGACAGGTAACAGGCCTGTCCATTAACGTAGTAGATACCGTCAAGATGTTTGCTTTCACCCAGTTTCAGGTCGTTGAACAGCCAGCAGGCCCGTGTTTCCTGGGTATGCCGGTACACACGGAAGTTCTCTCGTATCCTGATATGGTAGTGAACGCCTCTTGCGTTCAAATAGCCCAGCCGTTCGCTTCCAATGAACTCACGGTCAGCCATCAGGTGATTGATGGAGTTTTCTCCGGCAAGACAAATGAACCGGTCTACAAGTTCAATCCTCTCCCGGGTATTGGAGTTACCCCGCTTGTCCATCATTTTGAATACGATGAGAAAAGCCATTCCGTCGTAGATGATGCCCAGGGTAAGGATGTTTATGTTGGTATTGCTGAACTTCCAGTTCGTCCTGTCCAGCGTAAGGTTGTACAGGTCCTGTACCGGAATCAGCTTTAATATGAGTTTTGCTATGAGGTCGGTACTAATCTCGCATTGGGCAATGAGCCGCTGGATTCTCCGCAGGGAAGATTCAGATGCCGCATTGCTATCAAAGGCGGAGGCTAGCTTAGAATACATAACCCGCCGCACCTTGCAGAGGGCGCATACCATCATGCTGAGAGCCTTGATTCGTGCCAGATTCATACTTTTACCAAAATGTTCGTGCAATATCAGATATAATTCACTACTTTTGTGGTGGACCTTAGAAGTTCGTAACATGGTGTTAATGTGAGAGTTAACATACCTTAAAGTTACGAATTTTAAGATCTTTTACAATAGTAATTACCTAATAATCAATAGATTACAACAGTTATTTTAATTTTTGTCATATACTAAGATTAATTTGAATTATTAAGTTTGAAAGATATGGAAGTATTATTACCTCCTAAAAAAGGAGAAGTTGAAAAAGTGAAACTTGATTTTGAGCAACTTGTCGTTGTTGGCGCCAATGGTGCAGGAAAAACACGTTTCGGAAGTTGGATAGAAGAGAATAATTATGAAAAGGTTCACCGAATATCTGCGCAAAAGTCTTTAAGTATGCCATCTTCTGTTCATACAACATCAATGGAAGTTGCTAAAGAAGATCTACTATATGGGACGCATGATGATAATAAAGATTGGCTTAAACATCATGCTCGAAAGAATAATCGTTGGAATAATAATTTGAATACTTCCTTACTGAATGATTATGATAAGCTAATGGTATTGCTTCATTCAGAAGAATATGAGAAGTCTGTTTATTATAAAGATCATGGCGGGGAAAAACCAATTACAAAATTAGATAAAATTCAGAGAATTTGGGAAGGTGTATTGCCTCATAGAAAACTTGAAAAAAGAGCAGGTGTTATAGATGCATACAAAGATGGGCATCCAGATAAGAAGTACAATGGTTCGGAAATGAGTGATGGCGAAAGATGTATTTTTTATCTTATTGGCGAGGTATTATGTGCTCCTGAAAAATCAATTATCATCATTGATGAGCCGGAAATGCACATTCATGTTTCATTAATCAAACGCTTATTTGACTTGATTGAAAACGAGCGTCCTGATTGTGTGTTTATTTATCTCACGCATAGTATCGATTTTGCGTTTTCAAGACAAAATGCTAAGAAAATATGGGCCAAGTCTTATGAAGATGGGAAATGGGATTATGAAATATTAAATGGAGCAATGCCTATCCCTGAACAGTTATATTTGGAAGTATTAGGGAGTCGATTACCAGTTATATTTATAGAAGGGGATGACAGCAGTATTGATTATGAAATATATAGTCAAGTATTTTCAGACTATACGTTAAAACCTGTAAATAGTTGCACGAAGGTTATTCAGATAGCCAAATCTTTCAATGATGCATTTGAAATCCACCGTATTCACTCCTATGGTATTATAGATAGGGATAGAAGAGACAAAGTGGATATAAATAATCTTGTTTCAAAAAATATATGGGTGTTAGATGTTGCTGAGGCAGAAAACCTTTTATTAATCGAGAATGTTGTAAAAGTTGTGGCAAATCATATGGGAAAGGTTCCCGATGATGTATTTAAAACTGTCAAGAAGAATCTGATTGATTTCTTCGCAAAAGAAATGTCATCACAAATTCTTCTATTTTTCAAGGAGATGTTATCACGAAAATATCAAGAATTAACAGATTTTAGTTCACATGAATTTGTTGATGTCATTAAAGAAATAGATACCAAGTATGGAGGAATTGACAGGCAGAAGATTTACGATGATATTAAGACTGATTTTCAGAAGATATTAGATAATGAAGATTACGACGGAATTCTACGTGTATTTAATTTAAAGAATGCGTTGATTCCTAATTCCAAAATTTGTGAAGAGACAGGTGTAAGGAATAAAGAAGAATACCGCAAATTATTGACTACATTATTGAAAAAGAATGATGCTAATAGTAAAATTTTAAAAGACGCTATCAAAGCCAAGATTATTATGACGCCTATTGTATAAGAGATAAAATTTGTTTGTCCACCCATTCCTTCAATCGCCTCAGACCGTCTCGGATGGTGCGGTTTGTTTGCGCAAATTTCATTGATTATTACATAATATATTGATAATCAACATTGATAAATTTCTTTAATGAGGAAGAGTATTAGCAGATAAACCGCTGGATATTAGCAAATTAAGCAGGTGTTAGTACGATTTGTTCGTCCTGGCACCTGTTTTTTGTGTCTATGGAAATGGCGTTTGAAGGCATTGAGTGGCATACAGTAGAATATTGCGTTAATCTAATCGTACTTAGAAACGTACTTAAGAAAAAAGGACAGTCTCGTTTTTCTTGAACATGGAACTGGAATAAAGCTCGGGTATAGTGGCATATTGTGGAATCCTGTGGCATTACTATTATGGTTATGTTATTAGGACTATGCTGGAGTCTGCTAAATAGCAATAGACTTTAAGCAAACTGCCAATGATTGAGATAATAGAAAACCTTGTCATTAAATGACACTTTATTCGATTAGTTTTTGGATGCGTAAAGAAAAACAGTTACTTTTTACCCTGAAAAACCAGCAATTTTGGGCACAAAAAAAGCACCGGAACTATCCGGTGCTTAAATCATAAATTATTGAAAATCAATCAATAATATCTCAATAGTGGGTTAATACTCCTCCTCGTTAAATTGGCCAAAAGTAAATTATAAGCGCTTGACTTATAGTTAATTATAACCACTATTTGCTATGTTGGATTGAAATTGGATAGTATGTTTCACTTTTGAAACCACTGAAACTTGATGATAACTATCCATCGGTAAATCAACTACTTATTTCAAATTATAGAGTAAGTTTTCAATATCCTTCTTGGACTTCACAAGAACAGGATCGCCATTGACATATATACACCCTTGAACACTTGTATCCGGTTCTTTGTCAAACAAGTCATCCACCTCAACGCCAAGAGCGGATGCCACCTGTTGCAACCTGCTCAATGTTGGGTTATTGTTCAAACTCTGCGACAAAGAGATAGGACTTATGCCTATATGCTGTGCAACTTCAACAAGAGAAATATTCTTCTCCTTGCAGACCTTCTTAATGTTCAGTCCCATTTATTGACAATCTTGCTGGATGCAAATATACATAAATTATGAACATACTCATAATTTTCAATCAAATTATACAATAATTATGAATAATCTCTTGCATAATTATGAATAAAGGCTTATCTTCGCATTAACAATTAAGGATAAATGCTTAATACTTTAATAATGAGCCAGAAACATTCATATACAACAGCGGACTATCTCCCTTGGGATACAATGCTGAACTTGACGCATAGATTATACAAGGATGGCAAATACAGGATTAGCCTTCTTGTTGCTTGTGGCTCTTTTTTGGGCCTTCGCATCAGTGATCTTCTCTCCCTTTCTTGGGAACAGATACTCTGTGAGAGTTTTGTCCTCAACGAGAAGAAGACCGGTAAGCATAGGGAGATAAAAGTCAATGCAAGTGTGCAAGAGCATATCAAGGAGTGTTATAAGGCTCTGGACATCAAAGACCCCCACGAGAAATGTTTCCTCAACCGCTACGGTGATGTGGTTTCAATTCAGCGCATCAATGTTGTCTTGAAAGAGATAAATGTTAAGTATATGCTGAAAGATGTCCAGCACTTCTCCACGCACTCCTTCCGTAAGACATTCGGGAGAAAGGTGGTTGAAATGGCCGGAGAAAACTGCGAAATGGCTCTTATTAAACTCGGTGAAATTTTCAACCACACAAGCACCTCAATCACCAGAAGATATCTGGGATTAAGGCAGCAAGAGCTGAGAGAGGTGTATGAAAGTCTTCGTTTTTAAATCATCTTTTACAAATAGCGTATAAAATAGGACTGTTATGGACTTTAGAGCACAACTTGACTCAATTCTTAACTCCCAACTGGTCATTCTTGGCTCTTGGGGGTATTGCAACGAAACAATCATTGAAAATGGTATACGATTCAATGTGCGAGGATTCCTTTTTTCTGGAATTGTTAAAGTAATTTTTGATGCTGATGAAACTTATACTGTTATACTGGAGCGTCCTGAAGGATGCATCTATACAAGGATAACAGGTATTGATGCGGATAATTTAATTAGCACAATTGACGCACTTGTAGAGAAGAATTGTCCTCAAAATGAATATGAGGTAAAGGTTAAGAATGATAGATTGTATAGAATAATTTAGTATCTTTGCGTAAGATATTCATTTAATTTAGTAAGATGGCTCCGAGTTCTTTGTCTACGAATCATATTTTAATTTCCGGAAATTGTTTAGATATTCTTGGCGATATTGACAGTGAGAGTATTGACTGCGTGATTACTTCGCCTCCTTATTGGGCAATGAGAGTTTATGATAACGCCGAAAACGCTGATGAAATTGGAAATGAGGATGATTACCGCACTTATGTGAAAAAACTTACTGTAATCTTTCGCGAAGTAAAACGAGTATTAAAACCAACCGGGTCATTGTGGTTAAACCTCGGTGATAAATACAACAATAAAGCGTTGATGGGAATGCCTTGGAGGGTTGCATTGTCCCTCATGGATGACGGTTGGATTTTAAGAAATGATGTAATCTGGAATCAAATGAAAGGCACTCAAAGCTGCAAGGATAGGCTTAGGGATAGTTATGAACACGTATTCCATTTCGTTAAAAGTAAAAAATACTACTATGACGACAAAGCTATACGAATAAAACCGACATTATTACCAACAATTAGTGAGAATCAAACTATCTCTGCAACGGGTGTGAGTGGAAAGAAATATAGAGAGCAGATACACACTAGCACTGAACTTACAGATATCGAAAAAGAGAATGCCCTTGCGGCTCTCGATGAAACCATATTACGAATCCGGAAAGGAGAAATAAATGATTTTAGGATGGCAATACGGGGCGTTCAACGTCCTTGGCATAGTGATAACATAGTTGTGAGTGGTCGCGCTAAAGAACTTAAGGAAAAAGGGTTTTATATAATGCAAATCGGTGCAAATGGAGCTCTTCCTACAGATATATGGAATATTGTCCCTGAAGATACGTGGAGAAAGGATAAACATTATGCCGTTTTTCCCGAAGCCCTTCTTGAAGTTCCTATTTTGGCTACGTGTCCTATTAATGGCTGGGTTCTGGACCCATTTAGTGGGACAGGAAGCACGGTAGCAGCTGCTCTTAAACACAAGCGAAGAGGCATTGGAATCGATTTGAGTGAAGAATATACAAATGTAGCCAGACAACGTATCTCTGAATTAGGAATCACATCTACACTATTTTAGTTATGCAAAAGAATGTAAAACGACTTCCAGTTGAGTATTTTTGTCAAGATCTTGAGAATTTAACTGAAGATGCAAAACTAGCCATCACACAACAGTACTGTCGCTTCTTGAGAACGACTTGCAATAAGCCCAGGAAAAGTGAACCTCATATTAAGGTAGGCATTTGCAGTCTTGGCTCCACCGTAGCAAGAAGCGAAACAACCTATCCTGTCATTATATGCCCCCAGAGATTGAAAGAAGAAATAATGTTTAAAACAATTGAAACCCAATATTTGTCCTCTTGGAAAAACATTCATTGGGTTCAAGAAGTAGACATGGGAGTCGGTGGTAATGTAGATTATGTCGCATTTGAACTTGATGGATCAGGCAGGATAACGGACTTTTTGTGCGTGGAACTTCAGGCTGCTGGGACAACAGGCTCGCCATACCCATATGCGTTAGCAATGGTTAATGGTGAAGATACCGACGATTTGCGAAACTCAAATGGGGATAGAGTTTCTTTTGGTATTAATTGGGCAAACGAATTTACAAAAACCATGATGCAGCAAGCTTATAAAAAAGGGAAGATTGTTGAAGATTGGAATCGCAAAATTATTTTTGTAGTTCAGGATGTTGCAATGAAATACCTGTCAAAAACGTCGGATTGCTCATTACTTGAAGATTTCAACGCTAAACTTCCCGTTGATTTCTGCACATTCAAATTGGAGTGGTCCGAGAAAGAAGGATGGCATTTGGTTTTTGATAGGATCTACAGCACGTCCATTGAAGGTATTAACCGCATCATTTCAGGCGCTGAAGCTAATAACTACCCATCCCCTGAAGAATTCAAGGAGACAGCATACAAGAAGGCTATTTCTGACGGGATTATTGAATAGAATATATTCAATTGTGTTTCACTTTTGGTATTAGTGAAGCATATAAATGACTGAAAATCAGATGTAAGACCTTTTTAGTCTTGTTTTGGACACCCGACAACATTCACTTTCACTATTGTTCGCACGAAACTGAAACGAAAAAAGGACGGACCGATGTCCGTCCAGTTATGAAGTGTATGTTTGATTGTGTGGTTAGTCAGTTAATCACCCACGGCTCGATGACACTGTAAAGGTCATCTGTGTCGGCAATGATGCTAAGGTCATAACTGTCATTACGGAATAGTTCATCGTGCCATTTACAGGTAATGGCAAGGAAGTCCTTCTCCACATGTTCATCCGGTTTGAATGATACTATATTCAACGGTCCTGAATATTCTCCATTATGGATAATGGGGTCATCGGTTCTCATCTCTTCAAGAGAAGTCTTGAAAGGATATATCACATTTTCCTCATTGTCATCAGCCTCATATAGTTCGTGGATTGCCCAGAATTGAAGGTCATCGGTATAGTTTGTTCTTACGACAGATGGCTTGGCCTGCCCATAGAAATATCGCAGGAGTTTATTTATCTCTGGTGAAGTCAAAATTCTCTCTCCGTCAAGGACGTGTTCAAACAGGACAATGGACTGCCAGCTTTTGACTTTGCCATCTTCAATGATAGGAAGACACAAGTCCTTTTGCGGGACAGGATTACATATCGTTCTCATTGACAAATTTCTTCTTTATATCTTTCATCATCTGTAAGATGAATAACTTCTCAGCCGCCCGATATACTTGAAGATCATTGTCATTGACGGTCTCATCATCAATCTCCTTGTCCTGAACCTTTATCTTCTCTCCCCGCAAGTGCATCTTCACGAGGTCGTAAAGAAACTTGTCGATGCTGTCATATTCATTATCGATGCCGGTCTTATTTTTGGCCAGAGTAAGGACATCTTTATATTTGATGCCAGGGTCATCCTTCTCAATGTCATTCAAGCATTGGTCAAATACTTCATTGTAATGGTCAAATTTCAAATTGCAGTATGCTTCATTTAACAGGCTGGAGTATTCTGTATACTCATAGACGTATTTGTTTATAGCATTGACGCCCCCAGTCTTATTCTCATTAAAATTTTGTTGTGCCAGCCATTCCTTGAACGGACAGATACGATTGATTTTTACATTGTCCATATTATTATAATCAGTTTATATATAGTGTGGAAGCGGATGCTTTCACATAAGTATTTATGGGCATAATAAAAGGACAGGGTGCTGTCACTCTGTCCTTGAAATTGCATTCAAATTTCACTTCTCCTTATCGGTTGATGAGTTCGCAATCTTGATTGAAATCTTCCCACCATACATCTCCATACTGACCTGCTCCATTACAGCCTTGACAGACTCTCCATCACTTTGCTTGACACAGATAGCATCATGGATAGTATAGAACCTCATATCAGCAGGAAGCCTTGCAAGGCAGGTCTTGATATACTCAACCTATGTCTTCTGCATCTCAACTGGGAGGGTGCTGCACCACTTGCATTTTCTCTTCTTCTTCCTATTGTCTGTCCAGACTGGGTTTCTCTTGTGATGTTCAATAAGGTCATATGTCTCTGGCTCATTTTACCCTGAAAAACCAGCAATTTGGGCACAAAAAAGTACCGGAACTATCCGGTGCTTAAATCATAAATTATTGAAAATCAATCAATAATATCTCAATAGTGGGTTAATACTCCTCCTCGTTAAAGAAAAAGTCGTCTTTGGTAGGGTAGTCCGGCCAAATGTCTTCTATGGATTCGTAGTCTTCGCCGTCGTCCTCAAGTTCCTCAAGATTCTCAATGACCTCCTCAGGAGCGCCTGAGCGGTTGGCGTAGTCGATAAGTTCTTCTTTTGTTGCTGGCCACGGAGCGTCGTCCAGGCTGCTGGCTAATTCAAGTGTCCAAAACATATGTCTAAAAATTTGCGCAAAGATATAAAAAATTCCGGATGCTTAAACAAGTATCCGGAAAAATCACTATAATAGTTAAAAACTACTGCTCGTCCTCAAGACGGAGGTGCTGCACGTAAATAGCCTTCATCTTGGCCATACGCTTCTTCTCTGAAGGCTTCTCAAAATTCTTGCGGGAACGAAGTTCACGGATTGCTCCTGTCTTCTCGAATTTCCTCTTGAATTTCTTCAACGCGCGGTCGATATTTTCACCTTCCTTTACTGGTACAATTATCATTCTAAATCACCTCCTTTTCAATTGCGGCTGCAAAGGTAACAATTATTTCAATAAATCCAAACAATCTTTCATCCCTTCGCTTGCGATTTTCCTTATATGTGTTATACGCGGATCGCGGAACTTCATTTCAGCCGGATCTATAAGATACACAGGAGTTTCAAAAGATGCATAGCGGTAAAGGCTTGCTGCCGGATATACGCTCAGCGAGGTGCCTACGATAATGATGGCATCCGCCGCCGATACAATGTCGATGGCTCTGTTCATCTTCGGAACCGCCTCTCCGAAAAATACGATATGCGGGCGATACTGTGCTCCGTTAGGGGCCATATCACCAAGAACAACCCTTCCGTATCGGATATCCACCACATATTCTTCCGAAAAGTTGTCATTGTCGTTGCAGGTGTTTTCCGGGCGAATCTTAGTGAGTTCTCCGTGAAGATGAAGCACGTTTGTCGAACCGGCTCTTTCGTGCAGGTTGTCGACGTTTTGAGTTATGACATTGACCTTGTACGAGTTCTCCAACTCTGCAATCAGCCTGTGGGCTTCATTTGGGGCGGTGTGCCCGAGTTCGGCCCGGCGCTGGTTGTAGAATTCCAGAACCAGTCCCGGGTCAGCGTTCCAACCCTCTACGGATGCCACTTTCATTGGGTCGTAATCGTTCCAGAGACCTCCGTTGTCCCGATATGTCTTGAGACCGCTTTCTGCACTGACTCCGGCTCCGGTGAGCACTGCTATGGATTTTTTGGACATAATGCTAAATTTTGATGCCGTAATATTCCGTTCTGGCCCAATACTCGAACAGAGGATCGATTACAATCGGTTTTCCCGTCTCGTCGAAAAATATGATTTCCTTTTTGCAGAGGGCTTCTTTCACCCTGAGGACGTTGGCGGAGGAATTGAGTTTGTACTGTTCGATGATGTCCGTGCTCGAGAATTTGCTATGGCCCTCAAGGATTGCTTTCAGGAAGCAGGCCTGGAATCCTGTAAGGTCGTACATCATGGATGTGAATCGAGGGATGTGGATTGAAATGAGGGTGTCAAGGGCTGTTTTCAGGATGCCCTCCATAATGTATCCTCTGGTGAGGGAGTCGCAGATGGAGCAGAAATGATTGATGTAGTAAATGTTGTTGCGGAACAGCTTGCACGCTCCGAGCAGCAACTCTCTGTCAATTATTTTTCCGCTAGCGTTGAACCCTTTTATCACGTGGTCAATTATGACCCTTGTGTCAATCTCGTCAAGTTTGACCCGTTCCGTGAATCTTCCAAGCCTGCTCGGGCCGCGGAAGATCTGATCCATAGCGTTGATCCGGGAGCCGGAAAGTATGTATGAGGCGTATGTGCGCATCTGTGCGGTGAGGCCGCTGAATACCGTTTCGAATGCACGGCAAATCATATAGTTCTCTCCGGTGAGCGCGATGTTCTGGAACTCGTCCAATATTACGAAGATTTTCCTGCCCAGGGATTCGGCAATCCGGTAGGGGAGGGTGATTATGGCACAGATGTCCTGTTCATCCATTTCCCAATTCAGGGACAGGGCCTCTCCGGTGCGCGAGAACGCATCCGAGTCAAATATGAAATGTGTGCCTGAAAGAAACTGAGATGCTGCAGCGCAGTAGTCTCCCGGCGTGCCGTATGCTGACTTCAGCGTCTCGCTGCCCAGGCGAATCGCGAAATCTTCCTTGCTCCTGATATTCATGAGATCCACGAATACCGGGATGAATGTGCATCCGTGCCCCTTCATATTGAGCAGGGTATGCCTTATAAGGGAGCCTTTTCCGCTCTTCGGCGGCTCCGAGATAAGAATGTTCTCTCCCTGGGTCAACAAGTTGCTCAGCGTGCGCGATACGGTATCCCGTCCGATGAATTTCTGGCCGGTAATGGGCTGACTGTATGTAAAAGGACCTTCCATAATTGCAAAAATATAAAAAATTTGTTTGTAAGTGAAATAATTAGTAAATTCGCGGCTTGAAATTTATGGCCGTTGAGCTTGTCAAGTGCCGTTCGTGTGAATGGACGCTTGCGGTCGAAACTTTATAAAAGAAGTTTTAATGTACGCAATCGTTGAAATTGCAGGCCAGCAGTTTAAAGTAGAGGCTGGTAATGAAATCTTTGTGCAGAGGCTCGCTGATGCCAAAGGTGCTGATGTGGAGTTCAAGAAAGTACTTCTCGTCGCTAATGACGCAGATGTAAAGGTTGGTGCTCCGTATGTAGATGGTGCAGTAGTGAAAGCTACAGTACTCGAGGATGATGTGAAAGCTGACAAGGTTCTTGTATTCAAGAAAATCCGTCGCAAGGGCTTCCAGAAGCTCAACGGACACCGTCAGAAGCTTACCAAGATTAAAATTAACGAAATCGCTTAAGGATTATGGCACACAAGAAAGGTCAATCAAGTTCAAAGAACGGTCGTGAGTCACAAAGCAAACGCCTTGGTCTCAAGAAATTCGGTGGCGAAGTAGTTAAAGCCGGAAATATCATCGTACGTCAGAGAGGAACCGTACACAATCCTGACAAGAATGTAGGAATGGGAAAGGATCACACTCTCTATGCACTCGTTGACGGTACAGTTAAATTCTCACGTAAGAGAGAGAATAAATCTTATGTATCGGTAATTCCTTTCGAGAACTAACTCGGGGAATGGCAGCTGACAGAGGACTTGCACTTCGAGTTGAGTGTGGGTCCTTTGTTTTTTCAATAGACAGAAAGTTTTTACAATATGTTGACACTTAAGACTCTTCGCGATGACCCACAGGCCGTCATCGAGAAACTTAAAATCAAGAATTTCGACGCAAAGCCGATTGTTGACAGGGTGCTTGAACTTGATGCACTCCGTCGTAAGTATCAGACAGAGAGTGACGAATTGCTCTCAAAGCAGAAAGCCAAGTCTTCTGAAGTCGGGGCTTTGATGAAGCAGGGTTTGAAAGATGCCGCTGAGAAAGTCAAGGCCGAAGTCTCCGAGATGAAGGCCATGTCATCCGAACTTCTCGCAAAGATGGATGAGGCTACAGCTGAGCTTGAAAGCAAGCTGGTTCTGATGCCTAACACTCCGTATAAGCTGGTCAAGCCAGGCAAGGGAGCAGAAGATAACGAGGTCGTCAAAATGGGCGGGCCTGAGGTGCATCTTCCGGAAAATGCCCTCCCTCACTGGGAACTTGCCAAGAAATATGACATTATAGATTTTGATCTCGGTGTCAAGATTACCGGTGCCGGTTTCCCTGTATATAAGGGCAAGGGAGCCAAGCTTCAGCGGGCACTTATCAATTTCTTCCTCGACAACAATACCGCTGCCGGGTATAAAGAGGTGGAGCCGCCTGTGATGGTGAATGCCGCGTCCGGATTCGGAACAGGTCAGCTTCCGGACAAGGAAGGACAGATGTATTATGCAAATGTGGATGATTTCTACATGGTGCCTACTGCCGAAGTTCCTGTGACCAACATTTTCCGTGACGTGATTCTTGAGCAGGATGCAGTACCGCAGAAACTTACCGCATATACGCCTTGCTTCCGCCGTGAAGCCGGGTCTTACGGCAAGGACGTGAGAGGTCTTAACCGTCTGCACCAGTTTGACAAGGTGGAAATTGTGAGAGTCGAGAAGCCGGAGAACTCTTATGCCGCTCTGGATGAGATGATTGCCCATGTGGAATCATTGGTCAACAAGCTTGGCTTGAAGTACAGGATTCTTCGTCTCTGCGGCGGTGATTTGAGTTTTACTTCAGCTATCACATACGATTTTGAGCTGTGGTCCGCCGCCCAGCAGCGTTGGCTCGAAATATCATCAGTGTCCAACTTCGAGACATATCAGTCCAACCGTCTTCATCTGAGATATCGTGATGAGAATGGTAAACCGCAGCTTGCGCATACGCTTAACGGTAGTTCGCTTGCGCTGCCAAGAGTGGTAGCTGCGCTTCTTGAAGACAATCAGACTCCGGATGGAATCATCATTCCTGAGATTCTCCGTCCTTATACCGGATTTGACAAGATTGACTGATAAAAGCAGAATAATTTTAGGCATAGATCCCGGAACCAACATTCTAGGTTTCGGGATTGTGCGTGTTGATGCCTCCGGGAAGCCTCATTTCGTGGATATGGGAGTGGTGGATCTCCGGAGAATAGAATCGCCTTACGATAAACTTGAAATAATCTTCGAAAAAGTGGGAGCCCTGTGCGATCTTTACCATCCGACCGATCTGGCTATCGAATCTCCTTTCTACGGGAAAAACGCACAGGTTATATTCAAGCTCGGCCGAGCTCAGGGGGCGGCGATGATTGCAGCGTTGTCTCATGGAGTGAAAGTTTATGAATATGCGCCACGCAAGGCTAAAATGGCGATATGCGGCAATGGTGCCGCATCCAAGGAGCAGGTGGCCCTGATGGTGCAGAAAACTCTTGGCACAATAATTGAAAATAAGTACCTTGACGCGACGGACGCTCTTGCATTGGCCATGTGCCATCATTACCAGATGATTAGTCCACTTGCAGATTCCGGCTCTTCATCTTCTTGGGAAAAGTTCATCGCATCCAATCCTGACCGCATAAAATGATCTGTATGGAACAGTAATGTCCTGTTCTTTCATTTTGTGGTCCGTGCTGATTTTTATTTATTGTACTGTTATGAACAAAAGAAAATTTGTGGCCATGCTTGGCTTGATGCTGTTTGGCTTCAGCCTTGTCGCCCAGAACAAAGTCAAGGTGGAATTGGTCGATGAAACTTCCGGAGAGCCTGTAGGGTTCGCCACTGTGTCCATCGTTAAGGATGGGCAGACCAAGCCGTTGAAGTATGCCCTTACAGATGAAAAGGGAAAGGCTACCATCGAATCTGTCAAGAAAGGTGCCTATACCTTAAAAGCCGAATTGATGGGCTACATCACTTATACGGCTGCGCTGAAGATGGAATCAGCAGACGTGGATTTGGGTACAATCAAGATGAAATTGGATGCGGAAGTTATCGATGCGGCATCCGTATCAGCCACGGGCAATCCGGTCATCATCAAGAAAGATACTGTAGAATATACGGCGTCAGCGTTCAAGACTACGGATAATGACGTGCTTGAGGATCTCCTGAAAAAGCTTCCTGGGGTGGAAGTGTCCGAGGATGGAACGATTACGGCCAATGGTCAGACTATTAACAAGATAACTGTCGACGGAAAGACCTTTTTCCTCGATGATCCTCAGATGGCCTCCAAGAATATTCCTGCCAAGATGGTGGAGAAACTCAAGGTGATCCAGAAAAAGTCCGAGCAGGCGGAGTTTACCGGAATTGATGACGGGCAGGAAGAGACCGTAATTGATCTTTCTGTCAATCAGGGAATGATGCGCGGCCTTATCGGTCAGGTTTCCGGCGGCGCCGGAGCGGATGTGCCGTCGCAGTCTGGGGTGAAGTCCGATGCTCGTTATACAGGCAATGCTTTTGTGGGGAGTTTCAAGGATGATACACAGTTAAGCCTTATTCTCAATGCCAACAATACCAACAATCGTGGTGCCACCAACCGGTCCGGCAATATGATGATGGTTATGATGGGCGGTGGCGGAGGCATGGGCCGTGGCCAGGGAGGCTGGGGTGGCGGCAATGGTATCACCACCTCTTATCTGGGAGGTTTCAATGCAGCCGGCACGCTTCTGGACGACAGGATGGAAATAGGTGGAAACTATATCTACAACTACAATAGAAACGATGTTGAGGAGTCCAGTCGGAAGACGACCTATCTTCAGGACAAGAATGTGATTACCAACAGCGAAGGTCTTGGAAATACCATTTCCGGAGGGCATTCTTTCGGCATGAGGTTGGAGCACAAGTTTTCCAAAAATACATCTATCCTCTTCATGCCGCAGGTTACCATAGGTACCGGAAGTTATCTTCAGACAGGAACTGACGAGACCCTTAATGATGACCTGAGCGGCAACGTCTTCAAGGTCAACGACTCTTATACCAACAACACCGGCGACAACAAGAATCTGAATGCAAGCGGACGTTTCCTTCTCAGGCAGAGACTC
>HF986315.1:0-1502 GCA_000432655.1 Bacteroides sp. CAG:1060 | reverse complement strand
ATTCCTGGTCGTACTCTTACTTTCAATGCCGATGCGAGCGTTTCAAATAATGTCCTCAATGGATTGAATAACAACGGTATAACTTCTTATACCCGGACCGGGGATATTATTACCACCGATGAGGTGAAACAGTCATTTGAAAATACGGCGAACAGTTACAGTGCATCCGGAACCTTGACATATACGGAGCCGATGGGCAATTATTTCTATCTGGAGGCAAATTACTCTTACAACTGGAACAAGTCTGTCTCTGACAAGCAGACCATAGACCTTTTCACGAGCAAGATAGACTATGATTATTCCAACAAGATCATAAACGAGACCAATCGTCAGCAGATAGGAGCAAATGTGCTGTATCAGAGCGATAAACTGCGTGCGCAGGTCGGATTCTCCGCCATACCTACGCGTACTTTCAACAGTACTACCAAGTATGATCCTGTAAGCGAGACTTATGCTCCTCGCGAGTATGACGATTTCAGGTGGAATTTCTCGCCTCAGGCGATGGTCAGCATTGAGCCGAACGACAATTTCAACGGCCGACTTTTCTACCGTGGCAACTCAAGCCAGCCTTCCACAAGTCAGTTGATGCCTGTGCCGGACAATACCAACCCGCTTTTCGTGTCTTTCGGTAATCCGTCACTGACTCCATATTTTACTCACAATATCCGGATTGAATCCCGCTATTCCAACAGGGCCAAGTTCGCCTCGGCGAATATCCGTCTCAATGGTGGATTTACCCAGAATCCTATTGTGAACGCTACATGGTACGGAACCAACGGTGCTCAGTATTCGATGCCGTTCAATGGTCCTACTACCGCGAATGCCGGAGCCAACATGTTCTTTAATTTCCCTATCGGAAAGACAAATTTCTCTGTCAACAATACTCTTGGTCTGAACTGGAGAAAGAGTTCTTCGTATGTGGGAACTGGAATTGACATGTCGATTTACGATGATCCGAATAAAGGATATTATGACTTTATGGAGTGGTTTATCGGACAGTTCAACGATCCTGCATTCTATAAAGCTCACATCACGCTCAACAAAACTCAGAGTATAAGTGCCAATGAGCGTCTGCGACTCCAGTATAGGGGCAAGTCTCTCGAGGTTACGGCAGGGGCGAGCACGAGAATGAACAAGACATGGTATTCGATATCCACATCCAAGGACCAGACTACCACATGGAACAATCAGGTTTCTGCAAGTCTTACATACGACTGGAGTCTTACCGGGATGAGTTTTGAGGGTGAGATGAACTATAACTGGTACAACGGATACGCTACGGCTCAGCCTTCACAGTGCGTGTTCAATGCTTCCATTGCGAAGACTATCAACAACTTCACGATATCTCTCAACGGATACGATATTTTGGGACAGTCCAAGAACCTTACCGTTACGGACAGCGGGAACTATCATACTGAGGCGGTCAACAATACTCTCGGAAGATATGTGATTCTTTCTGTGTCATGGCGCTTCGGCTCTATGGGCAGACCGGGAGCGGGCAG
>HF986314.1:3021-3977 GCA_000432655.1 Bacteroides sp. CAG:1060 | reverse complement strand
GATATCGTCTATTATATCCTCAGGGTCTTCCAGTCCGATGGACAACCTGATCAAGTCCGGTGACACGCCCGCCTCCTTAAGCTGCTCGTCCGAAAGCTGACGATGAGTGTGCGAGGCAGGATGAAGGACACAGGTATAACAGTCGGCCACATGCGTCTCTATAGTAATAAGGCTGAGATTATCCATAAAGCGAGACGTAAAATCCCTTACCGGCACGCCATCGGGCGCCTTAAGGCCAAAGCACATCACTCCGCAGCTGCCTTCCGGCATGTATTTCTGCTGCAGGGCATGATCCGCCGAAGACTCCAGGTCAGGGAAATTGACCCATGCCACATCGTCCGATGCTTCCAGATAGCGCGCCACTTTCAAGGCGGACGAGCAGTGACGAGGCATTCTCACATGAAGCGTCTGAAGCCCGAGCCCGAGATAAAAGGCGTTCTGCGGAGACTGTATGGCCCCCATGTCACGCATCAATGTAGTAGTGGCCTTGGTGATATATGCGAGCTTTCCGAAACTCTTCGTAAATGTCAGCCCGTGGTAGGACGCATCCGGAGCAGTGAGCCCCGGGTATTTGTCAGAGTGCGCATCCCAGTCAAAATTACCGCTGTCCACGATAACTCCCCCGACCTGCACACCGTGTCCGTCCATATATTTAGTAGTAGAGTGCGTGACGATGTCAGCTCCCCACTCGAACGGACGGCAGTTGACAGGAGTTGGGAAGGTATTGTCCACGATAAGAGGTACGCCGTGTGAATGAGCCAGACGTGCGAATTTTTCTATATCCAGCACGCGGACCCCGGGATTGGAAAGGGTTTCTCCGAACACAAGTTTGGTATTGGGCCGGAAAGCCTTCGCAATCTCCTCTTCCGAAGCATCTTGATCGACAAATGTCACCTCGATGCCCATTTTATGGAAAGTGGTCCCTAAAAGATTGAACCTTCCCCCGTAAATATTGG
>HF986314.1:0-2888 GCA_000432655.1 Bacteroides sp. CAG:1060 | reverse complement strand
GCCGCAATTCGCGCTGCCACCATATCATTGGTCGGGTTCTGAAGCCGCGTATAGAAATATCCCGATTCTTCAAGGTCGAAAAGTCGGGCCATCTGCTCACTGTTCTCATATTTGAACGTAGTACTCTGAATGATTGGAATCTGTCGCGGCTGTCCCTTTCCCGAACTATAGCCGGCCTGCACGCAGAGCGTGCCTATTGATAGCTTCTTGTCCATTGATATCTAATGTATGTTTCTGTATGCAAATGTAATAATTATTCCGAAAGGCGATGCATGTCACGGCGATAACGGGCGAAATAAAAGAATCCAGCCATCGTAAGACCTATCGGGAATCCGAGCCAGACTCCAAGAAGACCGAGACCTGCCTTGAAACCAAGCAGATACGCAGCCGGAACCGCTACAAGATAGTAGCAGACAAAAGCCATGAACATAATAGGCTTCACATCTTGAATACCCTTAAGGACATTGGCAAAGCACAGCTGAAGCCCGTCCCCGAACTGATAGGCAAACAGAACGAAAATAAGCGAAACCGCCATCGCAGACACTTCCGGCGAATCCGTGAACACACCGGCAGCCTGATATCTGAAAGCATACAGCAGTACAGAAAGCACGACCGATACCGTCAGCATCATCCCGTAGCCACACCTTACATACGAGCGAACTCCGGCAATATCCTTACGTCCATAGGCATTGCTTACAAGTATGGAAATAGCAAAGGACAATCCGAGCAACAGCAGGAAGAACAGCTGCGATATGGTCATCACCACCTGGTGCGCGGCCAACTCCTTGACACCGAGCCACCCTGCCATCACAGCGGCAAAAGTGAACGTGGACGTCTCCAGCCCGGTCTGAATCGCTATCGGGTACCCCATATTGAATATATGCCGCATCTTCACCCTTGACCGAAGCGACTCTCTTATAGCCTGTGCGTATTCGTGCATCTTCCGGGATTTGAACACGTATGCCATGAACACAGCCAGCATGACAATCCTGGAAACCAAGGTGCTCAATCCAGCCCCCTGCAATCCCATTTCGGGGAACCCGAGCTTACCGTAAATCAACACCCAGTTACCAAATATATTCAACAGATTCCCCCCGAGCAGCAGAAGCATCGACACCACCGGACGGCATATTCCGTCAGTCAACTGCTTCAAGACATTGAACCCCAGAGCAAATATGGAGGACAACGCCACTATCACATAGTACCGTTGAATCAGCGGCAGAAGTTCCGGAGCCTGTCCGAATCTTCCCAACATAAAATAAAGCACCGTAAGCAGCACCAGCCCCACGGCCCCGACAATCCCGTTCACAATGATGCCGTTTTTGACGGTGGCACCTATCCCTTTGATGTTGTTGGTTCCGTTCAACGCCCCGATTACCGGCATCATTCCGCCGGCGAATCCCATTTCGGTCATGATGAACAGATTGACAATATTGTTCACGAATGACGCGGCTGCAAGTTCGTTGACGCTGTGCCATCCTATCATTATATTGTCAGCAAATGCAAGGATAATCACACATGCCTGCCCCAACATTATCGGAAGCCCGATCCGCAATATCTCTCCTATCTTTTTCATACGAGCCGCAAAGATACGGAAAAAGACATTATATTTGCATGATGACCACATCGGTCACGGCGCGATCGGGGCGATTCCCGGATACATTCACAATAATATTTTCAATGGCAAAACTCAACAAACCGGCAATTCTCGTAGTTGACATGCTCAACGATTTCGTCACAGGCGCATTAGGATGCGAAAGAGCGAGGGACATAGTGCCGGCCACGGCTGAACTCCTCGATGCGGCACGCGCCGCAGGTGTTCCTATAATATTCTGTAACGACGCACACATCCAGGGAATCGACCACGAACTCAAGCTTTGGGGAGACCACGCCATCGCAGGTACCCCGGGAGCGGAAGTAATTCCGGAATTGAAAGTATCAGACAAGGACTACATAGTTCCGAAACGCAGATACAGCGGCTTCTTTAAAACCAACCTTGACATTCTCCTGAGGGAACTCGACATCCGGACCGTCGTAATGACCGGACTGCACGCCCACATGTGCGTAAGACACACATCCGCCGATGCGTATTGCCTCGGATATGACGTAGTGGCAGCCAAAGAAGCCATGAATTCATTCACTGAGGAAGATTTCACCATAGGTCTCGCCTACCTCAAGACCTGCTATGACGCCGATGCCTACACCAATGCGGAACTCATAGAGATGTTTTAGCAAAATGAGTTTTGCGCTTTAAGAAATTATCGCTACATTTGCGCATCCTTTTGGAAAGATGCTCGAGTGGCTGAAGAGGCACGTCTGGAAAGCGTGTGACCGTCCAAAGCGGTTCCAGGGTTCGAATCCCTGTCTTTCCGCAGAAATCGCCTAACTTATATAATATCAATAAGTTAGGCGAAAATTGTAATAAGAAACGGGACAAAACCGGGACAAGTTATAATGCAGATTTGTTATATTTGCCCTGGATAATTGCAGCTTGAACAATGAAAGAGGAAACCAAATACTATCTCATACTCGTAGTTGTTTCATTCTTTGTAGGCGTTGGTATCCAAGGTCTTGTTTCGCTGTTATCGTGGACAGCGTATCCAATCAAGGCATATTTGTTTAGCGGCGTGCTTTGGGCAATTATCTGGCCATTTGTTCAAATCGGGCTGGATAAGGCTAACAAAAAGAGATAAAAAGATAACTCGTTAATTTGTAAAATCATCACAGATTGACGAGTTATCTTTAATATTTTGCGACATATAAGCCCAAACCTAACGGTATGGCATATTATGAAATCTTGGGTGATCGATAAGCCGAGGTGTTAAGCAGATTTGGGGCGGTATTGCCAACTTTTTGGCTGTGATTTTCTTGCTCGCGGCGGCATTCCG
>HF986313.1:9649-10264 GCA_000432655.1 Bacteroides sp. CAG:1060 | reverse complement strand
TGTTTTTTACACCGAATGCTTCCGAATGCGTCGCGTACCCCAGGAGCCCGTTTTTGGCACGGCACGCATATTCCGTACCATAGGTGGCCCTCTCCGGTACCGAATGCCAACCACCCAACCACCTAGCCACCACAGCACACCCAGCACTCCGGTACCGAATGCCAGACACTGAGGCAAGTTGCCGCCGCAGCGGAGCCTGGCGAACATTTTAGTCGACCCCATTTTTTTATAGTGTCAGAATATTCGTATATTTGGAAGTTACTTACACTAAAACTAATTCGATGAAGAAATTAATTACATTATTTGCTATGGCCGCTCTGAGCATTTGTGTATGTAGTGCTTGGGATTCAAAAGCTCGGCTGTTTGTACTGACTGATGTGGAGAATGAGCCGGATGATGCTGAGTCGCTTGTAAGGCTCATGCTTTATTCCAATGTCATAGACATTGAAGGAATCTGTGCCACCACTTCCGTACACATGAAGACAAGTCTTCACCCTCAGACTATCATTTCGACGATAGATGCATACGAGAAAGTCCGGCCGACCCTTCTTCTCCACGAGCCTGGTTTTCCGACCGCAGAGTATCTCCGTTCGATAGTCTATGAAGGACAGAGCG
>HF986313.1:5798-9606 GCA_000432655.1 Bacteroides sp. CAG:1060 | reverse complement strand
GAAAAAATGCGCAGCGGTGGCTCCGATGCTCTTGTGGCCGCGCTTCTTAAGGAAGATCCACGCCCGCTTTGGGTGACAGCATGGGGAGGCGTGAATACTCTTGCACAGGCACTTGTGACTTTGCGCTCGACCCTAAACGGCCGTGAACTTAAGAGAGTCCTTTCCAAACTGCGTGTGTATACTATATCTGATCAGGACGACAGCGGAATCTGGATACGTAAGAACTTCCCGGAAGTGTTCTATATCGTGAGCCCGGGTGGATACGGTGCAGCTACATGGTCCGGGATGATGGATGCTTCCAGCAAGGTGGTGGACAACACCGTGATTTCCAATAAGTGGATAGCTGAGAATATTCAGCAGGGACATGGTCCGCTCGGAGCGATCTATCCTGATGTGGCTTATGGAATAGAAGGTGATACCCCGTCATGGCTTGGTCTGATTCCTGTGGGCCTTGCGGATATGGAGCATCCCGATTGGGGTGGCTGGGGTGGCCGATATGAGTATTATCGGCCTCTTCGAGAGAACTGCGACCTTGAAGGCTTTAACGGAGGCGTTCCTATAGAGGAAGAACCTCATGCCATTTGGACCAATGCCACTGACAAGTATTTCCCTTATGTGTACAATGAATATGGTAAGGCAGTGCGGCGTTCCTCTCAGGCACAGGAAGGATACAAGGTGACGCTTTATCGTTGGCGAGAGGATTTCCAGAATGATATGGCAGCTCGCATGGACTGGTGTGTCAAATCCTACGAAGATGCCAATCATCCACCAGTTCCGGTACTTAAAACCCCGGAGAGGATGACCGTTCATTCGGGAGAATTGTTTGTGATGGACGCTTCTTCCTCATACGATCCGGACGGAGACAGTTTGAGCTATCTGTGGTTCAATTATCCCGAAGCCGGAACTATGGACACGGAAGTGAGGATAGGGGGAGCAGAGAATATTCATTTTGTAAAAGTGAAAGCGCCAAAGGTAAGCAAGCCGGAAACTCTGCATTTTATTCTTAGGCTCAGCGACAAAGGTACTCCTTCACTCTGCAGATATAAGAGAATAATAGTTGAAGTCAAACCATAATTCAATCAACCACAATGCGAATCAGAATTGCGATAATCACAATTTCGGCAGCAGTGCTGTCCGTGACAGCTGCTTCCGGTGCCGACACCGGTATCAAGACAAAGGTGGAGAGTTTCCCGGTATCCTCGGTCCGCCTTACCTCCGGGCCGTTCAAGCATGCGGAGGATATGGACATACGCTACCTTTTGGCTCTTGACCCGGACAGGCTCCTGGCACCATACCGCAAAGGTGCCGGACTTGAACCCAAGGCGGAGAACTATACCAACTGGGAAAATACCGGACTTGACGGACATATCGGAGGTCACTATGTGTCAGCACTTGCATATATGTATGCCGCTACCGGTGACGAAGAGATAGGACGTCGTCTTGATTATATGTTGAAAGAGTGGAAACTCTGTCAGGATGCCGCCGGAAACGGCTATCTGTGCGGAGTGCCTGACGGTCCCGAGATGTGGGAAGAAATACGCCGCGGAGACATTCGCGCCGCTGCATTCGGGCTGAATGACCGGTGGGTGCCTCTGTACAATATCCACAAGACTTTCGCCGGGCTTAGGGACGCTTACCTTCAGTGCGGACGGGAGGATGCTAAGGAGATGTTCCTCAAGCTTACCGATTGGATGTACCACCTTACGGAGGGCTTGACCGAGGCTCAGATGCAGGATATGCTTCGCAGTGAGCACGGCGGATTGAACGAGGTGTTTGCGGATGCCGCAGCTATTTCAGGAGACAAGCGATATCTGGAACTGGCTCATAAATTCTGCCACAAGACCCTTCTTGAGCCGCTCCTCAAGGGAGAGGACCGCCTTACGGGAATGCATGCCAACACCCAGATTCCTAAAGTGGTAGGATATAAGAGGATAGCTGATATCGAGGGCAATGAAGCTTGGGACAAGGCCGCCGCATTCTTCTGGAAGACCGTGTCCGAGGACAGAAGCATCAGCATCGGCGGCAACAGCGTTGCGGAACATTTCCACCCATCGACAGATTTCGGCTCGATGCTCACAAGCGAGCAGGGACCGGAGACCTGCAATACCTACAACATGCTCCGTCTCACCAAGCTGCTCTATTCTACAAGCGCCCAGACTTCCTATCTTGACTTTTATGAGAGGGCACTTTACAATCATATCCTATCTACTCAGGACCCTGTCCAGGGCGGATTCGTATATTTCACTCCTATGCGCTCCGGACATTACAGAGTGTATTCGCAGCCGCAGACCAGTTTCTGGTGTTGCGTGGGCTCCGGAATCGAGAACCACGCCAGATACGGCGAGATGATATACGGGCACGAAGCTGACAAGGCGCTGTATGTGAATCTTTTCATCCCTTCTACCCTGCACTGGGGTGATGTGCGTATCGAGCAGAAAACGGATATTCCATACGGACAGAGCACAACCATAAGGATAAGCACACCGCGTGCGAAGAAATTTACCGTCAGAATGAGAATCCCTGAATGGACCTGTGCTGAAGCTGTCAAGTTGTCCGTGAATGGCAAATCTGTCGCTTGCAAGATAAAGGACGGCTTCCTCGAAGTGGACAATCGCTGGAAGGACGGCGATGTGCTTACCGTAGAGTTGCCTATGCACCTTAGGATGATGCAGCTTCCTGACGGCAGTGACAATTATTCGTTCCTCTATGGTCCGGTGGTGCTGGCTGCAAGGCTCGGTACCGACAGGCAGGACGGTCTGTTCGCGGATGACAGCCGAGGCGGGCATATTGCTGCCGGTCCGAAGCTTTCGCGTCAGGATATGCCGGTGATAGTAGGCGATAAGGCTACCATACTGGAGCATATTTCCAAGGACGGGGACGGACTCAAGTTTACCTTGACCGGAGTATGGCCTAGAAAGTATGAGAAGATGACACTGGAGCCGTTTTTCAGTATCCACGAATGCCGGTATATGGTGTATTGGCCGCTTCTTACAGAAGATGGACTTGCACAGCGGCAGGCTGCTCTTGCAGAGGCTGAAGCTGCGGAAAGGGCACTTGATGCACAGACGGTGGACAAGGTTACCTGCGGAGAGCAGCAGCCGGAAAGCGACCATTTCGTGCAGATGGACAAGTCCAATGCCGGCAGTGACGATGAAGGCGCCCACTGGAGGGAGACAAGGGGAGAGTTCAGCTATCAGCTGCGCAATTCAAGCAAAGATGCAGCCGTGCTGATGCTTAAGTTTGCCCCGGGGCAGCGCAGGCGTGCTGACGTATATGTAGGGGGAGTGCTGCTGACGTCTGTCGATGCTGCCTCCGACACGTCTTCGCTCAGGACCGTGAAGGTGGATGTTCCTTCGGAACTTATGGAGCGGGAGACCCTGGAGGTGAAACTTGTGTGCCCGGAGGGAGCATTTGTTACCCCGAGATTCTATGAAGTAAGACTACTAAAACTATAAAGGTATGAACTACAAGTATTTATTAACTTCCATGCTGGCTGTAGCCGGCATTTCGGCGGTCGTCTCGGCTCAGAATCCGATAATCAGCGCCGTCTATACTCCGGATCCGGCGCCTTATGTGCACGGGGACAAACTCTATCTTTTTACCGACCATGATGAGGATGACGCCACCTATTTCCTTATGAAGGACTGGCTGGTCTTCAGCACCGAGGATATGGTGAACTGGACTTATCTCGGAGCGCAGGTATCCACGGCCACATTTGACTGGGCTGCCCAGGGAGATAAGGCATGGGCTTCGCAAGCGGTGGAGCGTAACGGCAAGTGGTACTGGTATCTGTGCTGCACGGCAAAGG
>HF986313.1:0-5745 GCA_000432655.1 Bacteroides sp. CAG:1060 | reverse complement strand
CAGTCCGCAGGGACCATGGAAAGATGCAATCGGAGGACCGCTCGCTACTGGCTTCGGGTTTATCGACCCGACTGTGTTTATAGATGACGATGGGCGGGCATACCTGTTCTGGGGCAACAAGGGACTCTGGTACGGGGAGCTCAATGATGATATGATATCTTTCAAGGACGGATACAAGGAAGTTCCGGGGTATCATGACCCTGCTGCTTTCGGGGAACTCCAGTCCAAGATGAACTGGGCTGTCGGACACAATGAGATGATGACCCAATACGAAGAGGGACCATGGGTGACCAAGCGTGGCGATATGTATTATATAGTGTATCCTGCCGGAGGTGTGCCGGAGTATATGGCTTATTCCACAGCGCCTTCCATTGACGGACCGTGGACATTCCGTGGCAGAATTATGGATGAGGCGGAGAACAGCTTTACCATCCACGGAGGCAACGTGAACTTCAAGGGGCACGACTACATGTTCTACCACAACGGCGCCCTGCCTAACGGATGGGGCTTCCACCGTTCTTCGGCCGTGGAGGAGTTTACTTTCAATCCGGACGGCAGCATCCCGTTCATACCTTTCACCAAGGAGGGAGTCAAACCGGTCGGCACGGTGAATCCGTACGAGACGGTGCAGGCAGAGACCATGGCTTCATCGTGGGGAGTCAAGTTTGACCGTCTTGACGGTACCAGGCATTATGTGACATCCATACACAACGGAGACTGGATTAAGGTGCGTGAGGTGGACTTTGGCGACAGGGGACCGGAACTGGTGTCCCTCGAAATGCTCAACTTCAAAAATCCGGGACGGGTGGAGTTCTACCTTGATGACCTCAGCGGAAAGCCTATTGCGAGCGTGAATGTGGACAACAGCAACATGATGGTCAAAGGTGCCGTGACTCCTGGTGTGAAGGGCAAGCATGACCTCTATCTTCTTTTCAGGGGCGGCGACGAGCAGCTCTTCGACCTCGACTGGTGGGTGTTCACGGCCAAGCCTAACATGCCTCTGATTCAGACCAAATACACGGCCGATCCGGCTCCGATGGTATATGACGGCAAGGTGTTCCTCTACACGACTCATGATGAGGACTATGCTAATGGGTTCGTGATGAAGGACTGGCTGCTCTATACATCCACGGACATGGTGAACTGGACTGACCATGGCGCAGTGGCTTCTCTTCGCGATTTCGCGTGGTTTGACGGGGACAACGGCGCATGGGCCGAGTGCGTGGTAGAGCGTGACGGGAAGTTCTATATGTATTGCCCGATCCATGGACATGGAATCGGAGTGCTGGTATCCGACTCTCCGTATGGACCGTTTACGGATCCTATCGGCAAGCCTCTTGTATGGCAGAGAGAGCATTGGGATGACATTGACCCGAGCGTGTTCATAGATGACGACGGACAGGCTTACATGTACTGGGGCAATCCGAATGTATATTATGTGAAACTCAACCCTGATATGATCTCGTACAGCGGTGAGATCCACAAGCTTGACTATAAGATTGAGCATTATCAGGAGGGCCCGTGGCTCTACAAGCACGACGGACATTATTATCTGGCATTCGCATCCACATGCTGTCCTGAAGGCATAGGATATGCGATGAGCGACAGCCCTACCGGTCCGTGGAAGTCTATGGGCCATATCATGGACAGGACCTGGAGGACCCGTGGCAATCATCCCGGCATCATCGAGTACAAGGGACAGTCTTATGTGTTCGGACTCAACTATGACATTATGCATCTTAAGACCTTCCGTCACCACGAGCGTCGCAGCGTGTCAGCCGCACCTATGTATTACAATGCCGACGGCAGCATCAAGAAGGTCCCTTACTGGCTCGACAACGTGCTTGAGCAGGTGGAGCCTTTCAATCCTTTCAAAAAGGTGGAGGCAGAGACCATGGCCTGGGGATATGGACTGAAGACCATTGAGACCGGCAGTGACATCTATGTCAGCAATATAGATGAAGGGGAGTACCTGATGCTCAAGGGCGTGGATCTCCGTAATGGAGCAAGCCGCTTCGAGGCCAATGTCTCCAACTCACGCGGCAGGACCGCCTATATCGAAGTGCGTCTTGATGCAGTGGACGGGCCTTTGTGCGGAACTCTGAAAATTGACCCTACCAAGGGATTCAAGACAGTGGGCTGCTCTCTGAAGGATGCCAAGGGAGTACATGACCTGTATTTCGTCTTCAAGGGCGAAGCCGGCCATGACCTGTTCGTCTGGGATTGGTGGAGAATGAAATAGACTCTTGCCAGGCCCAAGGGATTTTCTTCGGGCTGGCAGGTGTGACAATACAAAAGCAGCGGGGCAATTGAATGCTCCGCTGCTCTCTTTGTGGTATTGAACAAATTATCTGAAACTTGCAAATGTGGACCAACTGCTGTTCTTCTCCGCCGTTGTCTGTAGGCCTTCTGGCAGGTTAGTGAAGAAATTGAGTCCCAGCCACTCTTCAATCTGGTCAACCGTGACAGTGAACTGGTCGTAGGTCTCGCCCTTTTCATAGTCCCGGTGCTCCATCCATACTCCGACAGCGCATGCGTCGGTGATGGCGGAGCCGCTTCGCTTGACTTTAAGGGCCACTTTGTAGAAGTAGTTAGGGACCGGACACTGCTTGCTGTCGTTTGCAGGCTTGGTGTATTTGATGGTCTTGCTTTCTCCGACTTTCTGGAATGCCACTCCGGTGACTACATATACCGTGTCGGTAGAGATGGTCATGCCTTGGAGTGCATTTTCAAGTTTTGCCCATATAGACCCGTTGAACTTGTCCTGCCTCTGCGGAACAGAGTTGGTTACATGGAAAGTCTGGAGCTGCATCGCGCGGATGCCGTTTCTGGAACCGTTCGGAATCATGTGCCCGCGGGAATAACCAGAATAACTGCCTTTGCACAAATTTACCTGATACTTCTGGTCTATTTTAGGGTTATAAGACCAGTCCCTTGGCCGATCAAGGCTTCCCATCGTGCTTCTGTACAGAGGATAGGCAGTCCACAGAGAGGTGTACATCTTGGTGTCGTAGAGGTGGGTGTAGTTGCGTGCTCCGCCTGCCCTCAACGTGTTGGTGATGTACTGCGCACCGTCTGTCTTGCTTGGAAGCTCAAGCCATCCTGTTCCGACCGCAGGGAGTGAAGACCCGCCTGCCTTGAAGAACCTGGTGCCTGAGGCATAGAATGTCTGCTGCTCAGATGCGTGAGTGCCGGTGCCGTTTACGATCGCGTATGCCTGATAGACATAAGTCTGCCCTTCAGTAAGACCGGTCAGCGTCGCCGTGAACGTTCCGCTGGTTGCGCTTGCTGCGCTGGCTACTGCCTTGTTGGTCATCGAACTCGAGGAAGTGCCCCAATAGAAGCCCACCTCGGCCGGAATCGCGCTCGCTCCTGAGAATGAGCCCGACAGAGTTGCCTCTGTCGAACTCGTTATCGTATAGTCTCCGTTGGAGACAGAAGCGGACGGGTCCTTATCTTCCGTGGATCCGCCACCGCCGGACCCTTCGGAAGGCAGTCATTCGTAGAAAGAAACAACGAGATCTCTTGTTCTCATGAAAATGTCGGTACCACCACCTTTGTGGTACAGAACCACAGCATAGTAGGCACTGGCTTTCTTCGCGAATGTAAATTCGTTGCCCGCCTTGCTATAGGTTTTTGTCTCTATCAGAGAGTATGTGGTTCCGTCTGTGGAGTAAACCAGGGAAATTTTTTCAGGGTTGTTCGTATCGGAGTCTCCGTTGACTACAACCTTTGAGACATTTGCCAATGCAGATTCAGAGATAATTGCAGCGACCATAGTCTGATCAGCGGTATATCCACATGGTTTTCCGACCTTTTCGTATTTGGCGCCAAGCTTGCAATTTGCTTTTTTACTTTTGTTTGTTCCGACATAGTTTTGCTGACCGAAAGTTACAGTCCAATTTTTCCCATCGGAAGTAACACCCTCATGAGCCTTATACCCGCTGCCGATGCTTGTAGCAACAAATTTTGCAACGAGTGTTTCTGCTGCAATAGCCTTGTCATACTTGAAGTTTACGGCCTCGATCTTGCCGGCCTTGAACTCTACATTCTTTGTGAGTTTATGAGTCTTCTCGTATCCGTTGACGGAAATCTTGAGCTCGTCGCTGATATTGGCTGCGAAAGGCTTGATGGCGAGGTAGAACTTGGCTACACCATCCTTGGCGATGGCGGTGCCGTTTTTCACTGTAAGATTGGCTATGTTGCTAGGGTAATCTCCATCAGTGTATACTGCGTCTCCATTGTCGGTGAAGTTGACATAGAAGGTACCTACAATGTTTGTTCCTGCGGGTGCGGTGAAGGATACCGTAGATACGGTGAGCGGAGCATCATTGGGGTTGGTGACATTGACCTCTACTATTGAAGCAAGCTGCTTCATCGTGAATGTCGGGATAGCTGATGCTGCGACGTCCTTAGATACAGCGTAGAGAGGGCAATTCCTGAGGCCGGTCTGGTTGGATGCACCGTAAATCAGGTGTGCCTTGGAGTCGTTGCCGGTCTGAATCTGAGTCTGATCGCTACGCTCTCCTATATAAACGTACCCCCCCCTATCACTGTTTGTAGGAGTCTTTATGTAACTGCTGTACGGGTACAATGCATACCAGTCGTAGCTCTTGCTTGCGTCAAGGCCGGTTTTGAGAGTTCCTTTGAACTTGTTGTCGGCTCCTGCGTATGTGAAATTGTCGTTGTTTCCGTAAGCGGTGGAGTTTGCTTCAGCGTGGAATACGTTGAGGGCGTCTCCTGCAGTCCAAACGGTGTTGGGACCGTCGTTGGCGGTCTTGGTGTCGGCTGTGGCGGCCACGATCTCGAAAGGTATGCCTTCGGTCACCGGTGCCTTAGGTTCTGCAATTTCCTTATTACAGTTGGTGAGGGTGAATGCGGCTGCGCAGATTGCACCCAGGGTAAGAATCTGTCTTTTCATTGTGTCTGTGAATTTAAAATTAGAAATCAAGCCCGAGGTTTTCGTCTTCCCACGGATTAATGCTGAATGTGCCTTCACTTCCACTTCCCTGACAAATCGTAGCGTTGGTGTCGAGCTCAATGGTCTCGCATGTCGGAGCAGTATAGTTTGCTTCTCCGTTCATTTTAAAATTAGAATGAATCATGTTATTAAAGTTATTATAAATGTTTAATAATGAGTTGTTTCTGCTTAGATTTGGCAAATATATGAAACAATTATTGTCTATCAAAGAAAAAGCGTTAAAAATAGTTAAATCTGTGCGTGGGAGCACCGCCGCTGGAATAAATATTTCCCTGCTGCCACGGGATGCGGCTGCGGGGAATTTGCCTGTAGTGCTATACGGGAAAAGGCCTTTTTTCTGGTGTTTGTTGGATTTCCGGTAGCATTGTCTGGGGAAAGGCTTCTTTTTCCTAGCATTTGTGAGGAATTTGTCGGTGGAGCTATACTGGAAGAGGCCTTTTTTCTGGTGTTTGTTGGATTTCCGGTAGCGCTATACAGGAAGAGGCTTCTTTTCCCTGGCATTTGTGAGGAATTTGCCGGTGGTGCTATACTGGAAGAGGCTTCTTCCCCCTGGCATTTGTGGCATTGGCATTTGTGGTATTGGCATTTGTGGTATTTTTGGCATTCGGCACATTCGGTACCGGAGAGGGCCTCCTGTGGTACGGAATATGCGTGCGGTGCGCAAAACAGCCTCCTGGGGTACGTGACGCATTTTCAGGGGCACTCGGTGTAAAAAACAGGCTTTTCTGGTACGGGAGTGATATTCGGTACCGGAAACCCCCTTC
>HF986312.1:62606-71055 GCA_000432655.1 Bacteroides sp. CAG:1060 | reverse complement strand
AGTCTGGGCAGTTCAGCACGCCAGGAAATACATATACATACAGACCCCTTATTTCGTACCTCCGGAGTCTATGATTCAAGCTCTCCAGTCTGCCGCATTGAGCGGAGTGGACGTAAGGGTCATGGTTCCGAAGAAATCGGATGTGTTTTTCATGGGACCGGCCAACAAATCCTATTTCAAAGAGTGTCTGGAAGCAGGCGTAAAGATTTATGAGCGGGCAGGACGATTCTCACACGCCAAGACATTCGTCAGTGATGACTATTTGTCCGAGATTGGCTCGGCAAATATGGATTTCAGAAGCTTCAATCTTGATTATGAGCTTGTTGCCTACATTTATGACACCACTGTCGCAAAAGTCAACAAGGCCATTTTCCTAAAAGACATGGAGGCATGCAATGAAGTTACCCTCGAAGATTGGGAGCGCCGCCCATGGTCTCAGAAAATCACCCAGAGAATCGTCCGCTTATTCGCAGCGCTATTATAAAGAACAACTAATGTTCAACATTAAATCATTCTAAAATGTTCAAATTCAAATCACTTGCAGTCATTGCCGCATGTGCGGCAGCGATGGTTCTCGTGTCATGCGAGAAAGAGAAAGAGTTCCCTATCACACCTGGGGAAACACAGTTGACAACAACAGCTGAAGGAGGAGAAATCTCTCTATCAGTCATTTGTGAGCAGAGCGACTGGCAGTGGTCCTTTGCAGAAGAGGACGCATCACAATGGTGCACAGGAAAGAAAGACAAGGACAAGTTGGTTTTGACGGTAGCGCCGAACTATACGGGCAAAGACAGAAGCCTTACCATAATACTTTCATCGTCAAATTCTTCAGCAGAAGTGGTTCTCACCCAGGGTAGTTCTGTCACATTCTACAAGGTAGCTGTTCCTGACTTCAGCAATATGGATGCCGCTGACAATGTCGGCAAAAGCCTTGTATATGAAGTTTCAGACAAGGACGGAAAGGTGATAGGAGTGCTGTGCAACGAATACATTCCTGCATTCTCCAATAGCAACAGAGCGACGGTATTCTATCCTGCCGTAGCCTCTACGGACGGACAGAGCCATATACAGGCAGAGGGAAAGGTTCTTGACAACTGGGGTTCAGTCACATGGGATGCAGCCAAAGGAAGCTGCACTTATAGCGCCGGCAGCGCATCAAAACCGGCATCAGAATTTTACCTGATGAACGGTAAAGAACCAAAAGAAGAACCATTCCAGAATGCTTCAATACAAGACGCCACACTCAAAGAGGTGACTATCACCGACAAGGCAGGCAAGGTTTATCCTGTCACGAAAGTCGGAACACAATACTGGATGCGGGGCAACCTGGCCGCCACCACATACTCGGACGGAAGCGCCATAGCCACCGGTCTCACCAAAGATGACTGGAAAGCTGCCACCTCCGGAGCATGCTGCATCACAGGATACGAAGATGCGGCAGACGCCTCAGACAAAGCCAAGGAATATCTTGCCAAATATGGAATTCTTTACAACTGGTACGCCGTCACTGACGCCAAAGGAATAGCTCCGGAAGGCTCACATGTACCGTCATACGATGAATGGAATCAGTACTATCAGTTTGTCGGAGGATCCAAGACCCTCGGGAACAACGGTCCTAAGTATCTCAAACTTTCCGGCATGCAGGCTCTGTTCGCAGGCGCACGCGATCTGAACGGAAAATTTGTAGACAGAGGAGATTACGGCTATTGGTGGAGCAGCAGCAAATATACGGGCGAAGACGCTGCAGCCAATCCGGATCACGCAAGTCACGCATTGCTCGGATACTCTTTCAGCGAGGAGACCTACGAGGAGTATTATTTCTTTACTCCTAATGGATATGCCCCATACCGTGAGGCCTACTCATTAAGGCTCGTTGTGGATTATATCTCCTTCAGCAAATAAAATCCGTACCACTAAGTGAAAGGGCTGACCGGTAATAAACGGCCAGCCCTTTTTGTATCACATTCCCACAAACAGGTAAGCGTAATAAGCTATGAAACACAACAGCATGACTGCTCCCTCCCAGCGGTCAATTCTGCACTTGCTTCCGGTAAACGACCAGACAAGAAGCAACGCCGGCCCGAGAATCAGCGCGATCATATCCACAATCCCCATAGCAGCCAACGACATCGGAGTCACAACAGCCGAACATCCTACCACAAGCAGAATATTGAAAACGTTGGAACCAAGAATATTGCCAAGCGCCAGCTGGTCCTTATGTTTAGCCGCCGCCACCACACATGTAGCCAATTCAGGGAAAGAAGTTCCGCCGGCCAATACGGTTATGGCAATAAACTTATCGCTGACACCAAGATTATGAGCTATCACTTTGGCTGAATCGACAAACAAATCTCCTCCGAAAACAAGTCCCGCGAGTCCTGCCAGGACAAGGACAATCGCGACAAACAGATTCTTCGGTTTCCCATCTTCAGAAGACTCTTCCGCACCCTTGTCATTCTTAAAGCAGAAGTACATATATCCGGCAAACAGCAGAATAAACAACGCTCCTTCAACCCTCGAGATGGTATCACTGCCGCCTATACCGAAAAGCGTACTGCTCATTCCGCACAATACAAGAAGAAGACTGACGCCGAGAGTGACGGGAATATCAAGTTTCCGGTTCTCCGATGTCATGGAGACCGGTGACAGGATTGCAGTCAGACCAAGAATAAATAACACATTGAAAACATTGGAGCCCACTACATTACCTATGGCAATATCGGGATTCCCCTGAATGGCTCCGGTCAAGCTCACGACGAGCTCCGGGCAGGAGGTTCCAAACCCTACGATTGTAAGACCGATTACAAACTCGCTGACTCCGATTCTTCTGGCAATTGACGATGCCCCATCGACGAGCCAGTTGGCGCCAAATACTATCAGGCACAGACCGACCAGCAATAAAATAACATTCATCATCATTCAATAATTATACTCTACCAACACTGCTCTATCACATCAAATCCCACAAATTTACTAAAAATCACACATTCTTAAAATCCCCCCTCCAATACTAAAAAAGCTCCGGGCAAAACCCGGAGCCATCTGAATTATATCTTCTCTATTAGAGAGCGAAAGGATTCTCGCCCGGATAGAGCTGACCTGCAGGAAGCGGAGTATTGATATCATCAACACCAAGAAGGTGGAGAGCCTCGAAGAGGATCTTGCCTACATTCTTGAATGCGTATGCTCCGTGGTGAGGGAATCTCTTACCTACGAGTACGTGACGATAGAATCTTGCAAATCCAGGGATTGCAGCGATTCCGATACCGCCGAATGAGCATGGATCGATATCAAGGAAGTGACCTTCAGCGATGTAGCTGACAAGCTTGGAGTCAGAATTTGACTGAAGACGGAACATGGTTGTAGCGCTTGGCTTGATCTGTCCCTCAAGGGTTCCCTTGGTGATATCCTCACCCATAAGACGAGCCTGGATGAGCTGATACTTAATCTTGCAAGACTTCATGCAAGAAGAGCAGGTATTACCGCAGTGGAATCCCATGTAAAGGTCTTTCTTGCTTGCACCTTCGAGATTTGCGCCGGCAGGAATCACATCGTCAGGAACTGAGTTGTTGATGTCAAGGAGAGTAGCAGGCATCTCTGATGCGCACTCTGCCATGAACTCAGATACAGCACCGTAAAGGTCCACCTCGCAAGCTACAGGAATTCCGCGACCGGTAAGTCTTGAATTCACATAGCAAGGCTCGAAGTTGAATACAGGCTGCCAAGCCGGCCAGCACTTGTTGGCGAATACGGCATATTCACAAGCGCCCTTGTTGTTCTCATACCAATCCATGATAGCGAGCTCAAGCTGAGCAAGCTTAGGAAGGATCTCAGGATAAGTGTTGCGCTCTGCACCGAGTTCAGCCTGCATATCCTTTACGATAGCATCGATCTCAGCGGTACGTGAAGCCACCTTCTCGAACTGAACCTTCATATCAAGCTCAGAGTTCTCCTGAACCTCGACACCGAGGTCGTAGAGAGGCTGGATAGGAGCGTTGCAGGCAAGGAAGTCGAACGGACGTGGTCCGAAGCCGAATACCTTGAGGTTGCGCATTCCGATGACAACGCGTGCGATATGACGGAAGTCAGCAAGTTCCTTAACTGCCTCAACAGGGGTAACGTTAGGATACTCAGGAATATATACGCGAAGACGACGAAGACCTACGTTGTAGCTGAAGTTGAGCACACCGCAAAGAGCATCGCCACGGTCTGAGGCAAGTCCGTTCTTGCTCTCTTCCTTAGCCGCAAGAACCATTGCAGGGCCACCGAACTTCTGTACGAACATGGTGGTAGGGCCTTCAGGGCCAAAGTTGCCGAGGAACATGCAGACAGCATTGATACCATTCTCGCGAGCCCAGTCAAGAGCTTTGAGTGTGTCTTTCTCGTTCTCGATGGTCACAGGGCAGTCATAAACTTCAGGAAGTTTTGCCTTGTGCACTTCTTCCATCAAAGCCTTCATTCTGGCCTTGGTGAGGGATACTGGGAAACAGTCACGGCTTACGCCGACGATTCCAAGTTTAACTACTGGTTGATTAATCATACTAATTGTAATTAAATGTGTTTATAAAACGTTTACAAAATCTTTTACATTCCGGGCACTTATGACCTCATCTCCAAGAATCAGCAGACGATCCACGACATTGTCAAGTTCCCTTATGTTTCCGGGCCATGACTTCTGCTTCAAAAGTTCAATCGCTTCCGGAGAAAATCTCCTTGCAGACCCTGGCTCCGTATATTTCTTGAGGAAAAAATCCACAAGAAGCGGTATGTCGTCCCGTCTTTCGTCCAGAGACGGAACCTTGATCGGGATGACGCTGAGACGATGGTACAGGTCTTCGCGGAAATTGCCTTTTTCTATCTCTTTTTCAAGATTCTTATTGGTGGCGGCTATCACGCGCACGTCCACTTCGATATCTTTGTCCGAGCCGACCCGTGAGAGTTTCTTCTCCTGAAGCACCCTAAGCACCTTCGCCTGTGCGGCAAGACTCATATCGCCTATCTCGTCCAGGAACAAAGTGCCACCGTCGGCCTGTTCAAACTTGCCCTTATGCTGCTTTATGGCAGAGGTAAATGAGCCTTTCTCGTGGCCGAACAATTCACTTTCAATAAGTTCGGACGGGATGGCAGCACAATTGACCTCTATAAGAGGCATAGCGCTTCGCTTACTGAGCAGATGGAGGTTCCTGGCTACAAGTTCCTTTCCGGAACCGTTCGGCCCGGTTATGAGGACCCGTGCATCCGACGGGGCCACCTTGGCTATAATGTCTCTTATATGCTGCATCGGTTCGGACTCCCCTATCATATCCACGCCACAAACTTTTTTCTTAAGAGCCTTGTTCTGCTTTGTGAGATGAACCCTGTCCGTGGCATTCTTGATAGTGATAAGCACCCGGTTGAGATCAAGAGGTTTCTCCACGAAATCAAATGCCCCTTTTTTGATGCACTCCACCGCCGTACTGATGTCTCCATGTCCGGAAATCATCACCACAGCAGCATCGGTACCGTTACCCACAAGGGTATCCAATACTTCAAGTCCATCCATATTAGGCATTTTGATATCGCAGAATATCACATCGAATTTCTGCTTCCCGGCCTTCTCCACTGCCTGAACACCATCTTCCGCGGTATCCACATCATACCCCTCGTCGGTCAGAATCTCTTTCAGCGAATTCCTGATAGCCCTCTCGTCGTCAACTACAAGTACATTCATTTTCTATCCTATTTCTGCACCATTGACAAGACTTTCCTCCGGAGTGATGAATCTCATCTTGCCATCGTTCTGTCTTGCCATCAATATCATACCCTTACTCTCGATTCCTTTGATTACGCGCGGCTTGAGATTGGCGAGAATACAAATCTGCTTCCCGACCATATCTTCCGGCGAATAGTACTCGGCGATACCTGATACTATCACCCTCTTGTCCATGCCCGTATCAATGGTCAGTTTCAGGAGTTTATCTGTCTTAGGGACACGCTCCGCCTCAAGCACGGTCGCCGTGCGGATGTCCATTTTGCCAAAATCATCGAAGCTGCATTCCTCCTTCTGAGCGGTTACCTTTTTGGCGTTCTCAGCTTTCTCCAACGCCTCGCGCTCAGCCTTTATTTTGCTGAGGCGGGCCATCTGGGCATCTATCTGCTCATCCTCCACCTTGCTGAACAAAAGTTCGGCCTCTCCAAGGGAATGTCCGGCAGGGATAATCTGAGGCTTTCCGAGAATCTCCCAGTTCAAGCATACACATTTGCCTTTCTCAGGACATTTAGCCGCAGAATCAGAGAATTGCTCAGTATGGAGAGCTGCTCCCTCCCTGTCTTTCTTATGATCCATACCCGCACAAATACATACGTCCAACATACGGCGCAGACGCTCGGCAGCAAAAGGAGTGAACGGCTCGAATGCTATTGCAAGATCGGCACAAATCTGAATTGAGAGGTTCAAAATAGTACCGGCTCTTTCCAAATCGGTCTTCGCAACCTTCCATGGCTCCGTATCGGAGATGTATTTGTTGCCAAGGCGCGCAATGGACATGGCGTCCTTGAGAGCTTCTCTGAATTTGTAGTTTTCAAGGTTATTCTCCATCGATGTCCTTAACTGAGGAATCTGTGCCAGCACTTCCTTATCTACATCAAGAAGGGAGGCACATGCAGGCACCTTACCACCAAAATATTTATGTGTCAGCACCACAGCCCTGTTGACAAAGTTGCCGAATATGGCCACAAGCTCGCTGTTGTTGCGCTGCTGGAAATCCTTCCAACTGAAATCATTGTCCTTTGTCTCAGGAGCATTGGCTGTCAGCACATACCTGAGAACGTCTTCCTTGCCCGGAAAATCGTGCAGGTATTCATGAGCCCAAACTGCCCAATTGCGAGACGTGGATATCTTGTCGCCTTCGAGGTTGAGAAACTCATTGGCAGGAACATTCTCGGGCAGGATATACCCGTCACCGTAAGCCTTCAGCATGGAAGGGAACACGATACAATGGAACACGATATTATCCTTGCCGATAAAATGCACAAGTTTCGTGTCCTCTGATTTCCACCATGTCTCCCAATCGTTCGGAAGCAGTTCGATGGTATTGGAAATATACCCGATAGGTGCATCGAACCATACATACAGGACCTTGCCCTCGGCGCCTTTCACAGGTACCGGAACGCCCCAGTCCAAGTCTCTGGTCACCGCCCTTGGCTGGAGACCCCCGTCAAGCCAACTCTTCACCTGACCATATACATTGCTCCGCCATTCCTTATGTCCTTCAAGAATCCATTCGCGAAGCCACTGCTCATAATCCTGCAAAGGCAGATACCAGTGGGTGGTTTTCTTCTTGATAGGCTCCGCGCCGCTGAGCTTGCTCTTAGGATTGATGAGCTCGTCCGGACTGAGAGTACTTCCACACTTTTCGCACTGATCGCCATAAGCCCCCTCGGCCCCACATTTAGGGCACGTACCGACTATATATCTGTCCGCCAGGAAAGTCTTGGCCTCAGGGTCATAATACTGCTCGCTCTCCCGAGTGACGAACTTCCCTTCGTTATAAAGTTTCTTGAAGAAGTCCGAAGCATTCTTGGCATGCGTCTCGGAGGTTGTTCTTCCGTAGATATCGAAATTGATGCCAAGTCCGGAGAAGGAATCCTTGATTATCTTGTTGTACTTGTCCACAATATCCTGTGGGGAACATCCCTGCTGCCTCGCCTTGATAGTAATAGGCACGCCATGCTCATCCGACCCACAAACATAAAGAACATCCTCTCCCTTCATCCTCAGATATCTCACATAGATATCAGCCGGAACATACACTCCGGCAAGATGTCCGATATGCACCGGGCCATTGGCGTACGGCAACGCGCAGGTCACCAAAGTTCTTTTGAATTTCTTGTCCATTATTCTGTCTTTTCTCTTCCTATTCTCGTTTTGATTTTCTTCTGTGCTGCCTGCAGTTTCACAATTTCCTGCATAGCTGACATCTGTTCGTCAGAAGGCACGTCAGATACAAGCTTCCGCTTCAACGTATCTATTCTGTCACGAATGCGGCTCTCTGCATAACACAAGATAACTTTCGGCACTTGCGTCACTAGCCATGATGACTCGGTGGTAAGCGCCGCTTTCAAATCCTCTACCGAAAGCATATATTTCTCTATCGACAACTCCCCTACCACTTCGGCCACGCGCCTGTCATCAGAGTCAAGAAGACGCTTTACTATGTCAGCTTGTCCCAATCCGTCGTCATAAAGCGCGCAATATGCATCATATACGGCGGCATATACTGTATTTGCCATTTTCGTGCCATCACAGTCAAGAGCGTCCCGTATAAAATCCGTTACCGTAGGCTTCGGTACGTCTTCCCCTCCATAGAAGTCCGAATCACTCTCAAACTCAAGCACATCCCGCCCATTTCGCAGCAGGAAGGACAAAATGTCCTTCTCCACCGGAGCCAATATTTTGTTCTCCTCCAAC
>HF986312.1:23238-62535 GCA_000432655.1 Bacteroides sp. CAG:1060 | reverse complement strand
TCGTCTCCGTCTTGGCGCTTCTTCTCTGGTTCTGAATCCTGTCAAACAGAATGGAGTTCTCTACACCGAACTTCGATGCCGTATCCTCTACATAAGTGGAACGCTTCACCGGATCGGGAATATGCGAGATGGTATCGGCTATATCATTTATAAGCTGGGCTTTCTTCAACGGATCCCCGGCAGCCTGATGCAGCAGCAAATCACTCTTGAACGATATAAAGTCACGCTCACTGGAGGAAATATACTCCTGCACTTCTTCAAGCGTGTGCTTTCGCGAGAACGAGTCCGGGTCTTCAGACGGCGGCAGTTGAACGATTTTAACGTTCATCCCCTCTGCAAGTACCATCGGAATTCCACGCAAAGCCGCATGTATTCCCGCCGAATCACCATCATACATAATGGTCACATTCTCGGTAAACTTGTGTATCAGACGTATCTGCTCCACAGTAAGGGACGTACCACAGGAAGCCACCACATTGCGGATTCCCAGCTGGTGCATCATCACCATATCGATATTGCCTTCCACCAGGATACATTTGTCCAGCCTCGATATCTCTCCTTTGGCGAAATATATTCCAAGCAGGTTACGGCTTTTTATATAAATCTCTGTCTCCGGCGAATTGACATACTTGGCCGGATTTTCCGCGCTAAGGGTTCGCCCGCTGAAAGCGATCACACGTCCGCTGACCGAATGAATGGGGAACATCACCCTCTCCCGGAATTTATCCACAATACTTCCGTCATCCCTTTTCACGGCAAGCCCGGCCCCAAGCAGATATTCCATCTTGTAGCCGGCAGACACCGCCGCATCCACCAATGAGGTCCTTCCGGACGGAGCCCACCCGAGCCCGAATTGCTTCACAGTCTCTCCTGTAAGCCCGCGACTGCGGAAATAACCCTCACCAAGCGTTTTCCCTTCGCTTGTCTGAAGCTGGGACACAAAGAATTTCTCCGCAAACTCGGTCACCAGAAGCAGACTCTCCATCGCCTGACGCTTAGCCCGCTCCTCATCAGTCTGCTCCTCTTCCACCACTTCTATGTGGTACTTGCGGGCGAGATATTTCAGGGCCTCCACATAAGAGCAATGCTCCTGTTCCATCACAAAACCTACCGCAGAACCGGACTTTCCGCATCCGAAGCACTTGTATATCCCTTTGGCCGGAGAAACGTAGAAAGAAGGCGTCTTTTCATTATGGAAGGGGCAGCAGGCAACGAAATTGGCCCCGCGGCGCCGAAGCGTCACATAATCTCCCACCACATCGGCAATCTGCGCCGTGTCCAAAATCTGATTTACTGTCTCCTGCGGTATCATCTGTTACGATGCTATTTCACATAGGAATTTCAGTCGGACCAGCCGGACCTCCTCCTCATAATAATCTGACCCAAGTGCCTGAATGGCCTGATTGACATCATCCGAAGTGGCTTCGTTCCGGAAGTAGTCATATATCTCATCCACTATATCGGAATCCAGATTCTCTTCGATATAATAATCCAGATTCAGCTTCATGCCGCTGGCCACGATGGCCTCTATTTCTGTCAGAAGCTCGTCCATATCAAGACCTTTCGCCTCGGCGATATCCTCAAGCGACATTCTTCTGTCTATGCTCTGAATGATAAATATCTTATTGGCGGATTTGTTCGGAGCCGATTTAAGGACAAAGTCATCCGGCCGGATAATATCATTTTCCTCTACATATTTCTTTATGAGAGATATGAATTCCTCTCCGAATTTGTGGGCCTTGCCCTCTCCGACACCCTGACAGTTCTTCAACTCATCAAATGTCACGGGATACATGGTCGCCATATCCTCCAGAGAAGGGTCTCCGAAAATGACCCAAGGCTGAAGCTTAAGCCGTTTCGCAAGGTTCTTGCGAAGGTCTTTCAGCATGGAAAGCAGCATCGGGTCCCCCGCTCCGCCACCATTTCTCTCTGCGGCAGAAGCAGCACTCAACTCCTCATCATCTTCATCATCAGTCCCGTTGGAAAAAGCTCTGTCCTCCACGAGCATCAGCGGCCATGGTTCCTTCAAGAACTGCCGACCCTGCTCCGTAGCATATATGAGTCCGTACTTTTCTATTTCCTTGGCCAGGAGATGAGCTATCAAGCCCTGATGAATGACCGTGCACCAGAATTTGTCGGAATGAGCGGCACCCGCACCGAAAAACTTAAGCTTGTCATGCTTATACGACTTGATAATGGAGTTGGACACTCCTGCAAGCACATTTGCAAGATGATCTATCTTGAAATGCTCCGGAAGCGATTCCACCAGCTGAAGTACAAGTTTCATCTCTTCGCGCCCGTCGAACATCTCCTTAGGATGTACGCAATTGTCACAGCAATGACAATTATCGGCAGTGTAATCTTCTCCGAAATAGTTCAGAAGCAGCTTTCTGCGACACTGACTCGACTCAGCGTACGCAGTCACCTCCGAAAGGAGTTGTTTGTTGATTTCCTGCTCGCTGACAGGCTTCCCCTGCATGAATTTCTCCAGCTTCTGTACATCCTTATAGCTGTAATATGCTATACAATGTCCTTCAAGCCCGTCGCGTCCGGCCCTTCCGGTCTCCTGATAATAACTTTCTATACTCTTCGGTATATCGTAATGGATGACAAAACGCACGTCAGGCTTGTCAATTCCCATTCCGAATGCGATTGTGGCTACGATTACATCCACATCCTCGGACAGGAATTTGTCCTGATTCTCCGCCCTGGTCTTGGCATCCAGACCGGCATGATACGGCAAGGCGCTTATACCATTGATACACAAAAGCTCCGCCAACTCTTCAACCTTCTTCCTACTCAGACAGTAGATAATGCCGGATTTGCCGGGATTCTGCTTTATATACCGGATTATGTCTTTTTCGGCTTCAACTTTATCTCTTACTTCATAATAAAGATTCGACCGGTTGAATGAAGACTTGAACACTTTCGCATCCTGAATCCGCAGATTCTTCAAAATATCACTCTGAACTTTAGGCGTAGCGGTAGCAGTCAGGGCAATAATCGGAGCACGGCCTATCCGGTTCACCATATCACGGATATTCCGATATTCCGGACGGAAATCGTGTCCCCACTCGGATATACAATGCGCCTCGTCTATAGCGTAGAACGAAATCTTGACTTCCTGAAGGAAAGACACGTTCTCCTCTTTTGACAAGGACTCCGGAGCCACATACAGAAGCTTGGTCCTACCTGCCAGCAAATCGCTTCTAACTTCCTCTATCTGAAGTCTTGACAGCGAAGAGTTCAGGAAATGAGCCACACTTCCGGCACCGGCATCAAACCCGCGCATCAAATCCACCTGATTCTTCATCAAGGCAATGAGCGGGGACACCACAATAGCCGTCCCTTCCATCAACAACGCCGGAAGCTGATAACAAAGAGATTTTCCACCTCCGGTAGGCATAAGGACGAAAGCATCCCCACCACCCATAACATGAGTGATGACTTCCTCCTGATCACCTTTGAAGGTGTCGTAACCAAAGAACTCTTTGAGTTTATGTCTAATCAAGTCCGGCTCCATAAGTCAAATTAATCCAAAGTATGGATAGCAAGCCCGGAACGGAGCTTCGGCTCGAACCATGTGGTCTTAGGCGGCATGATTCTTCCGCTGTCCGCAATGGCAATAAGCTGCTTCATAGACACAGGATAAAGGGCGAACGCCACTTTCATCTCTCCGCTGTCAACCCTGTCTGACAATTCGGAAAGTCCGCGGATGCCGCCGACAAAATCAATCCTCTTGTCTGTGCGCAGGTCTTTTATGTTCAATATCTTGTCCAATACCAAATTGGAAAGAATGGTCACGTCAAGCACTTCCACCGGATCATCATCACGATACCTTCCTTCCTTAGCGGTAAACGAATACCAGTTGCCGCCAAGATAAAGCGCAAAATTGTGCAGCCCCGACGGATGATATATTTCTTTCCCCTTCTTCTCCACGACGAAATCCTCTTCAAGGGCCTTTAGGAATTCCTCCTCGGAAAGACCGTTGAGATCCTTTACCACTCTATTATAATCAATTATCTTAAGCTGGCTCTCCGGGAAACATACAGCCATGAAATAATTGTACTCCTCATTTCCGGTATGATGCGGATTGGCAGCCTTTTTTTCAGCGCCCACACGCGCAGCGGCAGCCGTCCTGTGATGCCCGTCAGCCACATAGAAAGCGTCTATCTTATTCTCGAACGTATCGGTAATGAGCTTGATGTCATCGTCATTGTCAATCACCCAGAACTCATGGCCGAAACCATTCTCGTCAGTAAAGCGATACTCGGAAGGCGAAGATATGGCGCGCTCAACTACAGCGGCCAGAACAGGGTCATCCTTATAAGAGAAAAACACAGGTTCAATATTGGCATTCTGGATACGCACGTGAATCATGCGGTCATCTTCCTTATCCTTGCGGGTAAGCTCGTGCTTCTTTATGCGGCCATTCATGTAATCATCAGTATGGGCACAGAGTACGAGTCCGTACTGAGTCCTGCCGTCCATGGTCTGGGAATATACATAATAACACGGCTTAGGATCCCTTACAAGCCACCCTCTCTCCCTCCACAGTCGGAAATTCTCCACCGCCTTGTCATACACCCTCTGATCGTGATCCGGAAGAATAGGGTCAAAATCAATTTCCGGCTTCGTGATATGGAGCAGCGATTTCTCACCTGCCATCTTCAGAGCCTCTTCTGAATTCAACACATCATACGGAGGAGCCGCCACTTCAGTGACTGACTCATGCGGCGGACGAAGCGCCGCAAAAGGCTTTACGCGTACCATAGCAGAATTACATATTAATTAGTATCCGAAGATAGTCAATAAATATGTAAAATCAAAACTTTCGGCTACTCTTTCTCGTCGTAGATTATTTCTTCATCCTCTTCGTTTTCGTCCTCATCGTCCTCATCATCATCCTCTTCTTCATCGTCAAGAGACTCTCCCGGAAGTCTGCGTTTCTCTGCAGGAAGGTCCTCAAAAGCCACATATCCGTTCTCGAACTCGGCCGGGACAGGACCTTTGCTCTCCAAAAGTTTAGGAAGGAGAACATCCTCTTTCTCATACTTGCCTTCGAGCGTAACAATCACGCTCTTCTTGGACTCTATATCATAGAAATACACAAAACTTTTGACGCCGGCCTTTATAGTGTCGGCAATCGTAACGGCATCCACGGTTCCGGCCCAAGGTCAATCAACGCATAACGGGCCACCACCGCCCCATTCTCATCCAGTCCCTTGAACAATATCGGCTGATCCATCGGGAATTCCAGATCAGAGCGCAACTGCTTATGCAATGTATATAGAGAGTTCTTCGCATTGACAGCGTAAACTCGGAAAAAGCCCTTTATACCGGCAAGCGTAATTCTATAAGTATAAACCATACCACTATTTTGAAAAACCAACTTGCGAAGATACTAATTATTCACTAATTTTGGTTGTTGTGAGCACAAATGATACATACAAAAGCATCTCCATGCCCTCCAAAGGCCTTTTCAAGGACAATGGAAGCCGTTTCATTGCGCTTGCCTACCCGGTGGAAAGCGAAGAGGAGATAAAAGAGATAGTCTCTTCCCTGAAGAAAGAATACCACGACGCACGGCATCACTGCTATGCCTACAGGCTCGGACTGGACGGAAGCAAATGGAGAGCCAACGATGATGGAGAACCCTCCGGATCAGCCGGCAGACCCATACTCGGCCAGATTGATTCCGCAGGATTGAGCGACATACTGGTAGTGGTGGTCAGATATTTCGGAGGCATAAAACTCGGCATACCGGGCCTTATACGGGCCTATAAGACATCTACGGCAGACGCCTTGAGCAGAGCCGAGACCTGCGATAAGATTGCCGGAGAATGGACCAATCTCAATTTCCCGTACAATGAGCTTCCGGCAATAATGAAGCTCGTCAAAGACCTCAACCTTCCCCAAAGAAACCAGTCATTTCAGGAACAATGTGCGCTGGAGGTATTTGTAAGACTCAACCAAAAGAATGATTTCTTGGAAAGATTAATAAAAATCAATACCTTTACGCACACTACAAAACAAAACCAATATGAGTAAATTGCATGTTTTCAATGCTGGGCCTTGCCTGCTTCCTCAGGTGGCCATCGACAATGCCATAGAAGCCCTCAAGGACTTTAAAGGTACAGGTGTATCTCTCATTTCCATCTCCCACAGAACCAAAGGCTGGGAAGAGACAATGGAAGAATGCAGATCCCTCTGGAAAGAGATTCTGAATATCCCGGACACCCATGAAGTGATCTTCCTCGGAGGAGGTGCCAGTCTGGAATTCCTTTATGTCGCCATGAACTATCTCGAGCACAAGGCAGGATACCTTGACACGGGTGTCTGGGCCAAGAAAGCCCTGAAAGAAGCCAAGGGTATCGGCGACGCAATCGCAATCGCCAGTTCGGCAGACAAGAACTACTCATACATCCCTAAGGGATACACCATTCCGACAGATTTGGATTATTTCCACATCACGACCAACAATACCATCTATGGTACGGAAATAAAGGAAGACATTGACTGTCCGGTACCTCTCATTGCCGACATGTCATCCGACATTCTTTCCAGAAGAGTGGACGTCAGCAAGTATGCCCTCATATATGGCGGCGCTCAGAAAAACGCAGGTCCTGCCGGCGTAACCTTCGCCATTATCCGCAAAGACTCCCTCGGAAAGGTCAGCAGGTATATTCCTACAATGCTTGACTATCGTACGCACATTGACAAGGGCTCCATGTTCAATACGCCGCCGGTATTCCCGATTTTCGTAATGAACGAGACCTTGAAGTGGCTCAAGAGCATCGGAGGAATTGATGCAATTCACGCCATTGACGTCAAAAAGGCAGAAACTCTGTATGCGGAAATTGACCGCAACAGCCTCTTCACCGGCACAGCCGCCAAGGAAGACAGATCAATCATGAACATCTGCTTCGTAATGGCTCCGGGATACGAGAATCTTCAGGACGAATTCATGGAGTATGCCAAGACCTGCGGTATGGTAGGCATCAAGGGCCACCGCTCTGTCGGAGGATTCCGTGCTTCTATATATAACGCTTGCACACAGGAAGATGTGGAAGCCCTCGTAAAATGCATGCAGGATTTTGAAAAATCACATAAATAATGAAAATTCTCCTCGCGACACAAAAGCCGTTTGCCGCAGCAGCTGTGGCCGGCATTAGAAATATTGTTGAAGAAGCCGGATACGAACTCGCCATACTCGAGAAGTACGAAAGCGCCGAAGAGCTCAAGGCAGCAGCAGCCGATGCTGACGCCATGATAGTTCGCTCCGACAAAGTCACAAAGGAGGTAATCGAAGCAGCAAAGACCCTTAAAATCGTCGTTCGTGCAGGTGCGGGATTCGACAATCTCGATCTTGAAGCATGCTCCGCACATGGAGTCGTAGCGATGAACACTCCCGGACAGAACTCCAACGCCGTGGCAGAACTCGCCATCGCCATGATGATATTTATGTCCCGCAACCAGTTCACTCCTGCTACCGGCAGCGAGATCCAGGGAAAGACTCTCGGAATTCAGGCTTTCGGAAATGTCGGAAGGCTCGTGGGGGCCAAGGCAGCAGCTCTGGGCATGAATGTCAAAGCCATTGATCCTTTCCTGACCGCCGAGCAGATTAAAGCTGGTGGAGCAGAGCCGGCAGGCAGCCTGGAAGAACTCTACTCCGGATGCAACTTCGTAAGTATTCACATCCCGGCTACTCCGCAGACAATCGGATCAATCGGGTATGACCTTGTAACCAAGATGCCGAAAGGCGCAACTCTGGTGAACACGGCAAGAAAGGAAGTGATAGACGAAGCCGGTCTTCTCAAGGCTTTGGAAGAAAGGACAGACCTTAAATATATCACAGACGTGGCTCCTGACAATCTCGAAGAGATGAAAGAGAAATGCGGACTCAGAGTCTTCGCTACACCTAAGAAAATGGGTGCTCAGACGGCAGAGGCCAACATCAATGCCGGACTTGCCGCAGCAAGACAGATAGTAGCTTTCTTCAAGGAAGGGTGCACCAAATTCCAGCTTAACAAATAGGAATTCGCACTGTACTGAAAAGGGCCGCTCAAGAGCGGCCCTTTTCTATGTCTTTCTGTTTTTCCTCTTCCTTGGAAAAGAATTTCCATTGGAAAAGCAGCAGATAGAATGCGCCTATCGTCACACAAGAATCAGCGAAATTGAATACCGGACTGAAGAATACCACCTCTTCTCCTTTCGTGATGAGAGGGAAGTAGAACATATCCACAACCTTTCCGAACATGAAAGGAGCATAGCCCCAAATCAAGCCATAGAAAAGACAGTCAATTATATTCCCTATAGCTCCTGCCGTAATAAGAGTCAGCCCCACAAGCACCCCTGTAGGCGTATTGCCTTTCTTAATCAAGGAGTGTATCCACCATATCAGCACTCCACTCAAGCATATCCTGAACAGGGAGAGCAGAAACTTTCCGACATTTCCGCCGAACGCCATTCCGAACGCCATTCCTTTGTTCTCCACAAAGCATAGGCGGCACCAATCACCTATCAGGTAAATCTGCTGGCCAAGATCCATGTTCGTCTTGACCAGCACCTTTATCACCTGATCTACAAGAACCAGCACTGCACCAAGAATGATCAGTCCGGTTCCCTTGGAAACTTTCATATAATGCTAATTCTTTCCCTCTCGGGTAAGTTTCTCTTTGGCTTCCACAGTAAGGGTAGCGTGCGGAACAAGGCGCAGGCGCTCCTTAGGAATAAGCTGACCTGTCTCACGGCACACACCATAAGTCTTGTTCTCAATTCTTGCAAGTGCAGCCTCGAGGTTCTGGATAAACTTATACTGTCTCTGGGCCATCTGGCTCGCCTCTTCCTTGGAAAGTTGGTTGGCGCCATCATCCTCCACTGTCTTGAATGACGGAGACGTATCCTCTATATCATTCGTTCCATTGTGGAGAATCACCTCGCGGAGAGTATTGTATTCAGACTTGGCCTGAGCAAGCTTCTCTTCGATGATAGCCTTGAATTCGGCAAGTTCTGCATCCGAGTATCTGGTCTTTACTGATACTGGAGTCTTTGTTTTGTGATCTTCTGCCATAACCTCTATCTTTTAGAAACTTTTATGCAAATGGTGGAATCTCCCCATTCGATTGAAACAGCCCCTTCGGGCATTTCGCTCAACTTCTTGAGTTCCAAAGAGACGGAAAGAGTCTGAGCCGCCACATATTCCGAATACTCGGACAGCGCATCTCCAATCTCTTCGTAACTGAGTCCATCAGCATAAATAGTTGTGTTTATTCTGTCAGTAACTTCAAGTCCGCTTTCTTTTCGGATGGTCTGGATCGGGTGTATCAGTTCCCTGGCCACACCTTCGCGCTTAAGCTGCGGAGTCTGCACTATGTCAAGGGCTATCGTAAGAGTTCCTTCCGTAGCCACAAGCCATCCCGGCATATCCTCGGAATTGATCTCGTAATCTCCCTTGCCAAGCAGCACTTCTCCTCCCGGAAGATTCCAGACATATGTATCGGCAGAACGTTCAATTGCAGAAATCTCTTCCTGCGAGAGTTGTCCGAACGCTGCCGCTATCTCCTTCATCCTCTTCCCGTATATCTTTCCGAGAGTCTTGAAGTTCGGTTTAATCTTTTTTGTAATTATACCGGTAGTATCATGAAGGAATTCTATTTCCTTGACATTCACTTCTGTAAGGAATATATCCTTCACTTTCACTATGTGTTCCTTGACGGTCTCATCCATGACCGGCACAAGCACTTTCGCCAAAGGCTTGCGGACATTGATTCCAACCTTCTTTCTGAGAGCGAGCACCATGGATGATGCTTTCTGGGCAAACTCCATACTCTCCTCAAGTCCATTGTCCACAAGGCTTATATCGCACTGCGGCATTGCCTGATAATGTACGGAATCACCATCCGGCACAAGGTCAAGCCACAGTCTTTCCATGAAGAACGGAGCTATCGGAGCCGAAATAAGAGCTATGCTCTTCAGCACTTCATACATAGTCTGATATGCAGAGAGTTTATCCTCAGTCATACCCGAACCCCAAAGACGCTTCTTGTTGAGACGGATGTACCAGTTGCTGAGATCGTCACAGACGAAATCCTGAACAAGTCTTCCGGCTCCGGTTATATCATAATCCTCATAGCAGTCATGAACGCGTCTTTCGAGCGTATTCATCCTGCTGATTATCCACCTGTCGAACATAGGCCTGTGCTCGTACGGCACAGCCTCAGATGCAGGGTCAAAGCCGTCAATATTGGCATACAGTGCAAATACGGAGTAAGAATTGTACAGCGTTCCGAAGAACTTGCGACGTACTTCTTCAACGCCGGCCGTATCAAACTTAAGATTGTCCCACGGCTGAGCATTGGTAAGCATATACCAGCGAAGCGCGTCAGGGCCATAAGTATCAAGCGCCTTGAACGGATCCACGGCATTACCCAGACGCTTGCTCATCTTCTCTCCCTTCTTGTCAAGCACCAGTCCGTTGGATATGACTCTCTTGAAGGCAGGAGTTCCGCTTACCATCGTATGGATTGCATGCAAGGTATAGAACCATCCTCTTGTCTGATCCACGCCCTCTGCAATGAAGTCCGCAGTACAACCGAAATCACTTGTATCCTTGCCTCTGAGCCCTGTCTGCGCATACGGCATAGAGCCGGAATCAAACCACACGTCTATCAAATCCGCCTCTCTTGTCATCTTCTTCCCGCTCGGGCTGACAAGGAAAATATTATCCACATAAGGACGATGAAGATCTATCCTGTCATAATTGTCCTTACTCATGTCATCCGGAGAGAATCCCTTGTCTTTCAGAGGATTTGACGACATCATACCGGCAGCCACCGACTTCTCTATCTCATTGTAAAGCTCTTTCACCGAGCCAATGCATATCTCCTCTTTTCCGTCTTCAGTTCTCCATATAGGCAGAGGTGTACCCCAATAGCGGCTTCGGCTCAAATTCCAGTCCTGAATATTCTCAAGCCATTTTCCGAACCGTCCTGTTCCGGTGGATTCCGGCTTCCAAGCGATGCCGTTATTAAGCTCCATCATCTTCTCGCGCACGGCAGTTGTCCTGATAAACCAGCTGTTGAGCGGATAATACAGAACAGGCTTGTCGGTACGCCAGCAGTGCGGATAACTGTGGACATGCTTCTCGATACGGAATACCTTACCCGTACTTTTCATCATCACGCACAAGTCCACATCAAGCGTCGGAGCATCGGCAGGGAGGCTGTCATCGTATGCGTTCTTGACGTATCTTCCGGCCCACTCACGGTACTCGTCGCTCACCCTTTCCTTTACGTATTCCGGATCCAGATCCTCCACCCTGTAGAAACGGCCGCGAGGNNNNCTCTAGAAACGGCCGCGAGGGTCAACCTCCGCCTGAGGGTCACCGTTACGGTCTATAACCACGAGTCCCGGCACACCGGCAGCTTTGGCCACCTTGGCATCATCAGCACCGAAAGTAGGCGCGATATGCACAATACCGGTACCTTCCTCGGTGGATACATAATCACCAGGAATAACCCTGAATGCACCCTCATCCGGACGGAACCATGGAATCAGCTGCTCATAGCGCATTCCGACAAGTTCGCTTCCTTTCATTTCTCCCGGAAGAACCTCGAACGGGATTTTCTCGGAGAAGAGTTTGCCTACCAGATCCTTGGCCACGATGTAAGTGGCAGGAGCTCCGGTATATGGATTGGAAGATTTCACCTTGACGTATGTGATGTTCGGACCGACGCAAAGCGCTGTGTTTGAAGGCAGTGTCCACGGCGTAGTGGTCCATGCAAGGAAATACAGATTGTCTTCACCTATGACCTTGAACTGCGCGGTACAGGTGGTGTCTTTCACATCCCGATAACAGCCCGGCTGATTAAGCTCATGACTGCTCAATCCGGTACCGGCAGCCGGAGAGTATGGCTGGATGGACTTGCCTTTGTAGAGATATCCCTTACCGTATATGTCCTTGAGGAGCCACCACAGGGTCTCGATATAACGGTTGTCATACGTGATATAAGGATCGTCCATATCCACCCAATAACCGATACGCTCGGTAAGGGTCCGCCACTCCGCGGTGTATTTCATCACCTCTTCACGGCAGGTACGGTTGTAGTCCTCCACGCTGATTTTCTTGCCGATGTCTTCCTTGGTAATACCGAGTTTTTTCTCCACACCAAGCTCTACCGGCAGTCCATGTGTGTCCCATCCTGCCCTTCTGCGCACTTTGTATCCGGACTGTGTCTTGTACCGGCACACTGCATCCTTGATGGATCTGGCCATCACATGATGTATACCAGGCATGCCGTTGGCTGACGGTGGCCCTTCAAAGAAAATGAATTCGGGGGCACCCTCCCTCAATTTCAGTGAAGTCTCGAAAGCAGACAGCTTCTTCCATCTCTCCAGCACCTGTTCAGCTGTAGCGACAAGATCAAGTCCGTTATACTCTTTGAATATCATACTTTTTTATCTATTTTTGCGTTCGGTATACTTTTTATTAAACCGCAAATTTAAGAAAATATACTTTATTATACAATTCTGAAACATGGCGATTGTAGATATAATACTTCTGATATGCTTCATACCGGCCATAGTGTCGGGCATTTCAAAAGGATTTGTAAGACAGGTGGTGGAAATAGCGGCCATTCTGCTCGGTGCATGGGTGGCATTCAGGTATTCCTCCATAGCAAGCATCTGGCTGTCGCAGCACATTGAAGCGGACAAGATAGTACTTCATGTCATCTGCTTCATCGTTATTCTGATTCTGACAGCAGGACTTCTGACACTTGGGGGACATCTCCTGACCAAGATCCTGAAAGTCGTGTCCCTGGGCTGGATAAACGGAGTACTTGGAGTCGTATTTGGGATCATCAAGGCCGCCATGATCATGGGACTGGTAATAATAGCATTCGACGCAGTCAATGACTCTGTCCATCTTATTGACAAAGAATCACTTGACAATGCCGTAATATACAATAAGCTCAATGAGCTCGGCAATGACATATTTCCTCGCCTGAGGAGTTTAATAACAGGAATCGATGAGTAAAATCATTCTCATAGAGACTTCCACCGCTCTGTGCTCCGTAGCGATAGCAATAGACGGAGCCATAGCAGGAAGTCGCGAAAGCAACAAGCCAAAAGCGCATGCCTCGCTTACGGCCGTATTTGTAAAGGAACTTTTGGATGAACAGGGGCTGTTCGTCAAAGACTGCGACGCAGTATGCGTCAGCGCCGGCCCTGGATCATACACCGGACTCAGGGTTGGTGCATCCACTGCCAAAGGGCTCTGCTTCGGGGCAGACATCAAACTGCTCAGCGTCCCTACCACGGACGTTCTGGTAGCTCAGGCTCTCAGCGAAAAACTGCTGCCGGAAGGGTGCAAGTACATAGTACCTATGATAGACGCAAGAAGAATGGAAGTCTATTCCGCATTGTATGACGCAAAAGGCAAAAGGCTGACCGAGACAAAGGCGGAGATAATCGACGAAAACAGCTATTCTTCCCAGATACAGGAAGGTCCTGTGCTGTTCATAGGGGACGGAGCGGCCAAATGCAGCGACATCATAAAGTCGGACACCGTCAGTTTCGTTCAGACATGCCCGCACGCAGGTGCCATGCTGAAGCCGGCCTGCGAAGCCTTCAAACGGGAAGAGTGGCAGGACTGTGCATATTTCGAGCCTTTCTATCTGAAGCAATACATAGCCACGATAAGCAACAAAAAGTTATTCTGATATGGAGTTTATAATCGTCTTGATAATGTTTGCCGTGCCAATCATTGCCGCCGCGATGGGCAACAAGAAAGCTTCCAAAACTGTCGTTTACAAAAAACTTGACAGCGACACGCTGCGAAGACTCGTTGGTGAGGGCGGCTCTCCGGATGATGAAGCCTGTGATGACACAGAGACGGACACGACCTGCGATGACAAGCCCGAGTACAACTCGGCAGAGGGAGCCTCTCCGCTTGGGACCGTCCCTACAGAAGGCCTTCCGGCACTGACCCCGGAAAGGATTGCACAGAGCGAGAAAGCAGAAGATACGCAGGAAGTCGCCGCCGCAGCCACTCACGACGAAAAGAAAGACGGATTCTTCCTTTCTGATGAAGAAAAGAAGAAAATGATAATTTATTCCGAAATACTGAAGCCGAAATTCGAAGACTAATCCAATTTTTTTGCTAACTTTGCAAAAGAGGATAAACACATAAGGGTTCTGCCGAAAAGCAGGACTCCTTTTTAATTACGTTATTATGAACCAAGTTCACTACATGAGTCAGGAAGGCCTTGACAAAATAAAGAAAGAGCTTGCGGAAGCGCTGGCTCAAAGGCCTGTCATTTCCGCAGCCATTGCGGAAGCAAGAGAGAAAGGCGACCTTTCAGAAAATGCAGAATACGAATCCGCCCGCGAGGCACAGGGTCTGCTTGAACTGAAGATTGCGAACCTTCAGAACATGGTCGTCAATGCCAAGGTTCTTGACAGTTCACAGCTCAGCACAGATAAGGTACAGATGCTAAATAAAGTAAAAGTTCAGAATCTGAACAACAACAGAATAATGGAATTTACCATTGTCGGCGAGAGCGAAGCCGATTTCTCAAAAGGCAAGCTGGCATCCACCACACCTATTGCGAAAGCTCTGCTCGGACACTCGGCAGGTGAGACCGTAGAGGCCAATGCACCTTCAGGAGTCATCAAGTTCAAGATTCTGGAAATCTCCATCTAACAATAGACATGGCTACCATTTTTACCAAAATCGCAAATGGCGAGATTCCGTCTTACAAAGTAGCGGAAAATGCTGATTACTACGCCTTTCTTGACATCAGCCCACTCGCTTATGGACACACTCTTGTGATACCTAAGCACACGGAGGATGATTATATATTTCATCTTGACGACGCTACGTACTCCGGGCTATGGGCGTTTGCCAAGGATGTGGCCGTAGCTATCAAAAAGGCCATACCATGCAAGAGAGTAGGAGTTGCAGTGCTTGGTATGGAGGTTCCTCATACCCATATCCACCTGGTCCCTCTCCAGAGTGAAGGAGACATGGATTTCAGAAAGATAAAACCGGAGTTCACTCCGGAGCAAATGGCAGAAGCAGCCGCAAAAATACTCAGCGCTTATGAAAACAAATAGGACAATCCTCATCGCGGCAGCTGCTCTTATGCTTGCATCTTGCGCAGACAAGGCCAAAATCAGCGGTACGCTTGACGGTGTCCACAACGGACAATTGACAGTCAAGCAGCTCGACGTCAACAAGTTCACCATCCTTGATACCATAAAGACCAATGGTGAGGGCAATTTCAATTATTCCGTACCTGTCAAAAAGGGACAGCCTGAGTTCGTGTACCTTTTTTACAAGGACACCCGCATCGCTGCCCTGCTTCTTGAGAAAGGAGAACACGCTGTCGTAAAAGCAGACACTCTCGGCAATTATTCAGTAGCCGGTTCGGAAGGCTCCGCCAATCTTTCCGAGATAGACAAAGAGTATGTTTCCTTCGTCAAGAATATGGATTCGGCAATAGGCGACGGCCCGGAGATGGCAAGGATTTACCTGCAGCATTACCGCAACAGCGTGAAATATGTCATCAGCAATCCGCATTCACTTACGGTCATTCCGGTTCTTTATGAACAGATGAGCGAATATACTCCGGTATTCAATCAGCCTTCAGATGCGCTGATCTTCAAAACTGCGGCAGATTCGCTCAGCACCGTTTATCCGGATTCAAGATATGTAAAGGCCCTGAAGAAAGAAACCGAGCGCAGACTTAGTCTGTTCGAACTTGACCAGCAGCTGAAGAATGCTCCGCAGGTTCCGTTCCCGGACATCAGCCTCACTGATATCAACGGTCAGAAGAAGGCATTGAGTTCCGTTGACGCAAAAGCAATTTTGATTCACTTCTGGAGTGCAGACAACATCGCGCAGAAGATGCTTAACATCGAGACTCTTGTCCCTATTTATGAAAAGTATCACAGCCGCGGATTCGAGGTGTACGCAGTGTGCCTGTCGCAGGACAAAGCCCAGTGGGGGTCAATCGTAAACTCACAGAAGCTTCCTTGGATCAACGTATGCGACAATAGAGGCGCCGCATCTCCTGCAGCTGCAGCATACAACGTGTCATCCCTTCCAACATCCATCCTTATAGTAAACGGTGAGATTTACAATAAGCCTGTTAGTGGCGAGGATGCGCTGAAAAAGATTCTGGACAAAGAATTAAGATAAATACGATAACTAGTTGAGCGCGTTTAGCATCTGCAACGCGCTCAATTTATCTGCAGACAGCTGTGATTTAAGGTCATCAAGGCCGCTCATTGTCCGCATGTCGCGTATTCTGGAAATAAAACGGAGCGTCAGTTCCAGCCCGTAGATACTCTCGTCAAAGTCAAAGATGTTGGTTTCCACGACATCGCCGATATTGGTCATCCCGTAGAAATGGCCCCCGAGGACATCCACCTCGGTAAGATAAACACCACGCTCCGGCACAAGCTTGAGCGGAGCAGATGGTAAGGTGTTCGCCGTCGGAAATCCGATAGTGCGTCCTATCTGCTTCCCGCTGACCACAACCCCGGTCAGCATATATTTATACCCAAGCATATCGTTGGCATAATCCACCATACCGCCCGCAAGAGCGTTCCTTATCCGAGTGGAACTCACTGTCGTTCCATCAGGCATTACATAGGGGGCAACCTCCTCCATCTTCAAGCCAAGTCCAGCACACAGATTTCCTATCTCCTTGACGCCCAGCATGTCGGAGCCAAGCCTATTGTCATATCCAAGGATAATGGATGTGGCCTTGAACTTATCCATCAGCACATTCCGTATGTATGATTCCGCATCCATGGAAGCAAACTGCTTGCTGAACGGAATCGTTTCCACCCTATCCACCCCAAGAGATAGCAGCAATCGCTCTCTTTCCTGCGGCGTTGTCAAGAGCCTTAATCTTCCTGCATCCTGCTGGAGGACGGTTCTCGGATGGGCATCAAAAGTAACGACCAACGCCTCCTCTCCCTTTTTACGGGCAGAGGAGACGAGAGTCTTTATCACTTCTCGGTGTCCGAGATGGACACCGTCAAAAAATCCTGTTGCAACTACAGCCATTTCACAAGAGGGAAATCCTGTCTGTGAGGAAGGAGCGGATTCTTAGGATAGAATCTGGTTCCGACCTGATACATACCGGTTCTCTCCGGAAGCACCTCTACCTGATAGGTAGCCTTGCCATCCTGATATGAAACAAGAGTGAAAGGACTGACATTCTGCAGATGGAGGGCACCCTTCTCGTCAGAGACTGTAAACACCATCTCCACGCCGATATCTTCAGGCTTGAGTCGTCCAAGATCAAGGACAACCTCACTCTTCAACTTGCTGTCAGCAGACAATGAATACGAAGAATCAGGCTGCGTATAAGAAACGATGCGGATGTTGTTCCATTCCTCCATGACAAGACGCTTCCACTGCGCTATTTCGCGTGCCACCTTGTCTCCGTCAGCGACAAGACTTGCATAGCGCTGACTCTGCGGGAAATAGTACTGATTGCAATAATCAGTAAGCATCCTGTTGGTGGTAAAATCACAGGCAACCTTGGCAATGGTATTCTTGATATATGTTATCCACTTGGAAGACAAGCCAGTCGCAGGCTCTACGGCATAGTAATCAGGAGCAATCTCATTCTCGATTGTAGAATAGATGGTAGCTGCATCCAATTCATTCTGGTAGTTCGGGTCATCGTATGTCTTCTCAAGAGGAAGAGCCCAGCCGGCGCCAGGTTTATAACCCTCAACCCACCATCCATCAAGTACGGAGAAGTGCATTACTCCGTTCATAGCAGCCTTTTCTCCGGAAGTTCCGGAAGCCTCAAGCGGACGCGTAGGATTGTTGAGCCATACGTCCACGCCCTGTACAAGTCTCTTGGCAAGAGTTATGTCATACCCGGGCACAAACACGATTCGACCAAGGAATCTGTCCTGCTTGGAGATCTCGATAATCTGCTTTATAAGGTCCTGACCTGCTCCATCGGCCGGATGTGCCTTGCCCGCAAATATGAATTGTACCGGGCGGGCAGGATTGTTGACTATCTCCGAGAGCCTGTCAAGGTCACTGAAAAGAAGCGTCGCCCTCTTATAAGTTGCAAAACGTCTCGCAAATCCAATCGTGAGGACATCGTCACGAAGTCGCTCCTTGATAGTTACTATCTGGCTCGGGGTGTAGTGGGCACAAGTCTGCGGATCCGAAAATCTGTCTTTTATGGCACCTATCAGTTCCCCCTTCAATTCTTTACGGGTATCCCAAACTTCCTTGTCCGGCACAGCATAGATTCCTTCGAAACAAGACTTGTCGTAGTGATGACTTGCAAATTCGGCACCGAACACGCGGGCATGAATCTTCTTCCATTCGCGGGCAGCCCATGTCGGATAGTGTACGCCGTTGGTCACATAGCTGATATAAAGTTCCTCCGGGAGGTATCCGGGATACATGTCTGCAAATATCTCCTGGCTGACAGCACCGTGAAGCATTGACACGCCGTTAACATTCTGGGACATGTTGGCGGCAAGTACGCTCATGGAGAATTTCTCGTCACGATTGTCAGGGTTTATCTTTCCAAGGCTCATCAGCGTAGCCCAGTCGATTCCAATGGACGGAAGCTGATTTCCAAGATACTTTCCTATCATATCCTCGGAGAAAGCATCATGCCCGGCAGGCACTGGAGTATGCGTCGTGAAAAGTCCGGAAGCCCTTATGAGTTCCATGGACTCTGCAAAATTCAATTTGCCTCCCTGCAGACATTCACGAAGTCTTTCAAGTCCGGCAAATGCCGCATGACCCTCATTGTAATGATATATTGTCGGATTGAGACCAAGTGCTCTAAGGGCACGCACACCGCCTATACCAAGAAGAAGCTCCTGCTTGAGACGGTTTTCCCAATCACCGCCGTAGAGCTGATGAGTAACCTGACGGTCCTCCGCAATATTATCTTCAAAATCAGTATCCAGGAGATAAAGGTCTGTACGGCCAACAGCCACTTTCCATATTCTGGCACTCATATCCCTGCCGGGAAGAGCCACTTTGACTGTCTTCCATACGCCATTCTCGTCAAATACAGGCTCCGTAGGAATCTTCAGGAAATCCTGAGCCTGATACTCGGCCACCTGATTGCCCTGTGGGGTAAGACGCTGGGTAAAATAGCCATATCTATAAAGAAGGCCTACCGCCACGAGGTTGACGTTCATGTCGCTGGACTCCTTCAGGTAATCACCTGCAAGGATTCCAAGTCCACCGGAATAAATCTTCAATGACGTATCAAGCCCGTACTCCATACAGAAATATCCTACGGACGGCTCTGTACGCTCGGATTTCTTGGACATATAAGAATTGAATTCCTGCATCACCGCATCCAGGCGAGCCACAAACTCTTCGTCCTGGGACAAGGCCAGATATCTCTTATAACTTACCCTGTCCAGAATGACCATAGGATTGTGGCCGGATTTGTGCCACAAATTATAGTCAATACTCTTGAAAAGATCTTTTGCATTGTCATTCCAGCACCACCACAGATTCTTGCACAAGGTCTCAAGCCCTGACAATTTTTCCGGAAGATGCCTGGTCACCATAACGCTTTTCCACGATGGCGATCCAATTTCGTTTCTGTTCATATTTATTTAATACACTACTATTTTTCTGCTATAGCATTATTGACTCTGATGGTGAAATCGCTCAAGACATTCATATAATTGATAAATGCCTCATACGGAGTCGCATACGGATTGAAGCGACTATGGATTTCTCCGTCAGAGAAGAACTTTGTACACATGTAGTAGAAATGATCGCTCTCCTGCAGGTGACCGTAATCCGCCCACAAAGCGGCATCATCAGCAAGAGAAAGATTCTCTTCAAGTGCATAAAGCTTGTTGTATGCGTCCTGCTGGAGTTCGTTGCCCAGCCATGCGGAAAGATCCCTTTCCTCATCCGCCCACGAAATAGGTTCCGGAACGGATATCTCATCCACGGCCTTGTGCTTTGTCACAGCCTTTGACGGAGTGACAAACTCAAGATCCGGATCCTTTACTACCATATCGGCAAGAGCCTTCATGAAATCGAAGATGCCGCACTCCGCGCCCTGATGTTCGCCGAATGTCTCGTAATCCATAAACAGATTGACAATCTCACCTTCTGCCGCCTTCAGCCAGCCAACATATTTTTCAGCCGTCAACGGCCACTCCGACCATTCTTTATTGGAAAAACGGAATGCAATGTCATCGCTTAGGGAGTAGTTCCTCAGCAGGACCTTCAAGCCGCTCTTCAACTCGTTCTTATACACATAGTCCGGACTCCTCCAACCCATGATGTGACGGGCACCTTCTGTAAGGACCGTCTTGAACCCGAGGTCGTAGATATCTTTACCTATGCTGTCGGAATATATAAGTTCAGTATTGCGGAATGTAGTAGGTACCACGCCGAAATATTTCTCAACCGCGGACCTATGCTTGTTGACCTGATGTTCAAATTCCAATTTTGAAGCCAAGGAAGCCAAGGAATGGTTGTAAGTCTCGCACAGGAATTCCACACAGCCCGTATCTGCCAGTTTTTTGAAACTGTCAAGCACTTCCGGAGCGTATCTTGCAAACTGCTCAATCGCAGAACCGGAAATGGAAAACGCTATCTTAAATTTCCCTTTGTTCTTCTCAATTCTATCCAAAAGGAGTTCATTCATAGGAAGATAGCACTTCTTTGCTATCCTCTTGAGGATGGTCCTGTTAGCAAAATCGTCGTAGTAATGCGAATCCGTGCATATATCGAAGAAACGATACAGACGGAGTCTTGTTGGCTGATGGACCTGAAAATAAAGGCAGATTGATTTTTTCATATGATTACTTTACTACTGATTCGTACACTTTCTTGAGTTTGGCCGTAGCGTTGTTCCATTTAAGCGCATTGACCTCATCATATCCCTGCTTGGTCGCAAAATCGGAAAGAGCAGGATACTGGAGAAGGGCATATATATCGTCCGCCATGGCGTCCACATCCCAGAAATCCACTTTCAGAGCATATTTAAGCACCTCGGCAGCTCCGGACTGATGAGAAATGATGGACGGCACATTGGAGCGCATAGCCTCCAAAGGAGAGATTCCGAAAGGCTCCGACACGGAAGGCATGATATATACGTCAGAAAGGGCAAACATCTTCTGCACCTCCTGCCCGCGAAGGAATCCGGTGAAGTGGAAACGGTCTGAGATACCCAGACGAGCCACTTGCCTGATGGCCTTGTTCATCATATCACCGCTTCCGGCCATGACGAAACGCACATTAGGAGTTCTTTTCAATACCTTGGCCGCAGCTTCGATAAAATACTCCGGACCCTTTTGGAATGTGATACGTCCAAGGAAGGTGACGACTTTGTCTTTCACTCCCCTTTCGACCCGGATGTTGTCCCGGCCGCTGAAATCCACCGCATTGTGGACCGTAACGACCTTTGCAGGATCAATACCGTATTTGTTGATTACTATATTGCGGGTCAGGTCGCTCACCGTAACCACGGCATCAGCTGCTTCCATTCCCTTCTTCTCTATGGCATATACGCGAGAATCCACCATATCATCGGTGCCACGGTCAAATGAGGTGGCATGGACATGCACGACGAGCGGCTTTCCCGTAAGTTCCTTGGCTGCTATGCCGGCAAGATATGTGAGCCAGTCGTGAGCATGAATAACGTCGAACTGCTCTGCATACTGCATGGCGATAGTTCCTCCGACTTGGGCATAGCGGGACACCTCTTCAAGCAGATTGGCACCATACTTCCCGGAGAATTTGAACTTCTGTCCGAATCCGATTGTAGTCTCGGTGACGCTCTTCTTCTTCATCTCCTCTATGGCGTCAAAATACTCTTCCGGATCCACATACGGAACGATATTGGAGTCCACGTTGATAAACTTCACCTTATCAATAAACTCCTCCACAGTATCGCTTACATTGGCCACCGCCACATCACTGGCATTCAATATCCTGGCACAGCTCTGGTCCTCGTCTCCGGAAGCGGACGGCATCACAAAAAGCACATCCACGCCATTATAGGCCAACCCTTTGACTATACCTTCGCACGCAGTGCCGAGTCCTCCGGCGATATGCGGAGGGAACTCCCAACCAAACATCAATACTCTCATTTTCCGTCCTCCCTATATTTGTCCAACATTCTCTCCACTGAAAGCAAGGCTGCCGTACTTAAGGCCGAAGAAATGGCTCCGTGAGGTGCATGTGGAGGATCTCCGTCATAGAGTTCGGAAAACGCCCCAACTCCATGCTGCCCAAGGTCCTCATAAAAGCCCTCCACAAGAGATTCCGCCTTCTTGACAAAGGAAGGTCCCTTGACATGGAGCGCAACCTTTACATACGGCTCAAGAAGACATGGTCTTGTACATCCCTGATGGTAGGCAAGGTCCCTGTCTATCTGTGTGCCCTCATAAACTCCCTTATATTTTGAATCTCTAGGAGAAAGCGTCCTGATACCTCTGGATGTGACAAGCTCATTGGACACTACCCTAAGTATGGACGGGGTCAATTCCTCGTCCAAAGGTGAATACTTGCATGCCAGCGGGCAAAGTTGGTTAGGTCTGATGTCCATGTTCTGACCGGCATTGTCCACATAGTCGGCAAGGCATCCGCGCTCAGCATTCCAGAAAGTCTCCTGGTAGTTGGCCTTCACGAGATTTCTGATAGCTGACCATTTGCTCACAAACTGACTCTTCTTAGTGCCGTACTTCTCTTCCATCTCCAGCACAAAGCAGATTGCATTGTACCACAAAGCATTGGTTTCAACCTGATATCCAGCCCGTTCGGTAACAGGACATCCGTTGGAATATGCATTCATCCAGGTAAGCGCGGTACCGTCTTTCTGCGCCCACAGCAATCCGTTAGGCTGCATCGCTATCTCCGCACGCTCTCCTGGCAGGTAACTCTCGATGATACCCCTCATTATCACGCCATACTTCTTCCATACGGCCTTTTCGTCCGCTCCATAATCTATATAATCCTGAAGCGTGCAGGCCATATAAAGCGGTGCCTCCACCTGGGTGGTTCTTCTGAAAAGCCTCTCCTGCTGGTCAGCAATGAGATTGTCCAATATCTCTTCGAACATCTTCGGACTGTCAAGCCCGTAAAGGGAAAGCCCGGCAAGCGATACGAGGGTCTCTCTCAGAAGTCCGGTGTACATCCATGTGAGTCCGGCATTGATTTTCTTCCTTCCGTTATGGTCGGTAATCAGGCTGTCGGCACAGCGGCGCAACTGATCCCTGTATCCCGTAATTTCTCCTATGGCCTTGACTCCTGAAGTGAAACGTCTCTTAAGTCCGGCCGTCTCTTCCTGAGACAACGAGGCGGAGAATACTACCGAGCCGCCCTCCTTCAAAGAGCACTCGAACCAACCTGGAACCAAAAGATCCTCCCGGCAGTCAAAACCGCGGCGGTATTCATCGGAATATGTAATATTGTTGTTCCAATATGGCTCTTCTATGAATTTGGCCTTAGAATCACTTACCTGAAGGTTCAAATCAGGGAAATTGGCATACATCCTGAACGCCATACCGCCCTGAATGGCATTGCCCTTTGTATTGGCATCCGGGTTCTGATATGTCAGGGAATGCGTATTTCTGAATGCAAGGAACGGCTTCAGGACCAATTTTGCCGGAGCCGGAGAGCTGAGAAGCTCATACTTAACCAGCACCTGGTCGCGGTCCTGGGCGAGAAGGATGCTCTTGCGGAACAGCATTTCGCCTACTTTATAAGTAATCTGGGGCACCGGGTCGGCGCTGAAATCAACTATATACTTATGTCCTCGAGGCTCATATATATCTCCATAGCAATGGATTCCAAGATTAAACTGCTTCCCTTTCACCACAAGACTCTCATCCACTCCCGACAACAAAAGATATCTGTCACCGCCAAAACGGTCGAGCGTAACTGCCAAAAGTCCATGGTAGCGTCTGGTGTTGCAGGTCAGAATGGAAGTGTTGCAATACGCACCGGTCTTGTTGGCACACAAAATCTCCCTTTTCAGAGAGTAGGCAATGTTTACAAGTTCAGACTTGTTGAATTTAATGAACGCCATATCCAACTAATTTTTTTTCAATACAATGGCTGTCCGGCAAGGTAGGTACAAAGACAACATTCCACCCACGGTGCAATGCCTCTCCCCTGCCTGAAGGCGGCGAAAGCCTCCGAACTCGGAATCATCCGAACTGAACGCCATCACATACTCTGCGTCCGGAGCACAGAACCGGAAATCCCGGTATGAATTCTGCGGACTGAAATTAAATGCAAAGATACTATTTCCACGCTTGAAAATCAAGACTTTTGAATCGTCATTGATATACAATTGTTCAGGAACGGCATCCAGAATCTTCTCAGCTTTTGCATACTTTATCATAGCGGCGTCGAAAGCCTCCAAGCCATGATACCTCAGCGACGGATCATCTGCCAGAGACCATTGCCTCCGGGCATATTTGTAGGACCAGTCGTTACCCTCCCTTGGGAAATCTATCCACTCCGGATGACCGAATTCATTGCCCATGAACGTCAGATATCCACCTCCGCACGTGGCAAGGGTCACCAGCCTTATCATCTTGTGCAAAGCTATTCCGCGATCTACGACAAGGCTCTTGGAATCCTTGGACATACAGTAGTACATCTCCTTATCCATAAGCCTGAATATAAGCGTCTTATCTCCTACAAGCGCCTGATCGTGACACTCGGCGTACGATATGGTGTGTTCGTCGGAACGTTTGTTGGTAAGCTCATACCACATCTCCCCCATGCTCCACTGCTCATCCGTGCGCTCCTTTATCCACTTTATCCAGTGGTCAGCTATTCCCATCGCCATACGAAAATCGAACCCCACACCACCTGCCTCAAAAGGCGCAGCCAGCCCGGCCATTCCGCTCATATCTTCAGCTATCGTGATTGCATTTGGAGACAATTCGTGGACAAGCATATTGGCAAGGGCGAGATAACTCACGGCATTCTCATCCACTCCGTTGTCAAAATACAGAGAATAATCCCCGAAATCCTTCTCCAGTCCATGGTCCCAGTAAAGCATGCTCGTCACTCCGTCAAAGCGGAATCCGTCCAGATGATATTCCTCCATCCAGTACTTGCAGTTGGAAAGCAGGAAATACTTCACCTCATCCTTACCATAGTCAAAGCACCTGGACCCCCACGCCGGATGATACCCCTGGGAGCCTTTATAGAAATACAAATCATCCCGGCCATCGAACTTGCTCAGTCCTTCCGCCTCATTGATTACAGCATGGGAGTGAACGATATCCATTATCACCGCTATCCCCTTCGCATGGGCCTCATCCACAAGCCGCTTGAACTCCTCAGGAGTGCCGAAGCGCGAACTCAGGGCGAAGAAATTGGACACCTGATAACCGAAAGAGCCGTAATAAGGATGCTCCTGAAGGGCCATTATCTGAAGGACGTCATATCCAAGCGCCTTGACCCGCGGAAGTACCTTGGTTCTGAATTCGTCAAAGGTGGAGACCTTCTCTTCTTCGGAACTCATCCCGATATGACACTCGTATATCAGGGGATGAGGTCTCTTGCCCGGTCTGCGATGCTTCCATTCGTACGGAGATGGAGCCCACACCTGTGCGGAAAAGACCTTTGTGTCAGGGTCCTGGACAACCCGAGTGGCGTATGCCGGAAGTCTTTCAGCACCCGAACATGGCCACTCCACCCACAATTTGTAAAGATCACCGTGATGCAGACAAATCTCCGGAACTCTTATTTCCCAATTGCCGTCACCTACCGGCTTGAGCGCATATCCTTCGGTCCGCTTCCAATTGTTGAAGTCCCCTACAAGATACATGCGAGTGGCGTTCGGGGCCCACTCGCGAAGCACCCATTCAGTCCCCTCCTTATGGAGAGGATAATAAATATGATTGTTCACGGCCAGACTCAAAGGTCCGTCTCCCGCAAGTTTTATCTTATTGGACAGTATCCTCGAATGCCTCGCGTCAATGGCCTGACGAAAAGGTTCCAGCCAAGGATCCGTGTCGTAAATTTTCTTGGTTTTCATCATGATATGTGGTCAATATTGGATCTGGCAGCCCGAAGATACTCACGGCATTTAGCCACAAGTTCGTCCGAACGCCTTATGTATTTGTCTATATCGTCTATTCCGGTGGAAGGATTTTCCACCTCAGCGGCTATTTTTTCAAGTTCCGCAATCGCCTCAGCATAGTTGAATTCTTCCATAACCTCAATTTTCAATTTGCTCAATCACCACTTTCATCGAGCCGTCCTCGAAAAGCAGTCTCAAACCATCTCCGACTTTCCTTCCGGAAGCGGTTTTAATCACCACTCCGGACTCATCGGTAACCAGAACATACCCTCGCGACAAGATATTGCGAGGGTCGGCAGAATGAATCCGCTGCCCAAGCATGTCCACCCTGGCACTCATGGCGGCAATCTTGGAATTGAACGCCAGCCGGAGCCTCGTGCCGAACGAACTTATCAGTTCATCCTCAGCCTGCAGCGCGTCAATAAAGCAGTCTGCCAGCGCCGTCGGAGTTTTTTCCGCCCGGAAGGCCACCATATCCGCCACATGCTCGTCCCTGTCATGACCGATTGCAGTATATACGGGAATCGGACACCGGGCAATGGAGGCACACAGCGAATAATCATCGAAACACGCCAAATCAAGGGCAGAACCTCCACCTCTGAGAATCAGCACCGCATCATACTTCTCTTCCGCCGTTTCCACTCTGGATATGGCGTCAGATATGGCGCCCGGAGCAGCCTCTCCCTGCATGGTCGCCTCGAAAAGGTCCACCGAGAAGGCAAACCCATACTCATTCTGGGCAAGATGTTTTGTAAAATCGCCATACCCTGCGGCACCCTTTGCGGATATGACAGCCAAACGATACGGCAACTCCGCCGGAACAAGAGATTTCTGCCTGTCCAGAAGTCCTTCGCCCAGAAGCTGCTCCACGGTTTTTCTCTTCCGCAGCTCGGCGGCCCCGACAGTATATTCGGGCTCCACCTCATCTATAGTCAGCGTAAGTCCGTACAATTCACTGTAACTGACTGATACTCTTACCAGCACCTCCATCCCGGCTGCAAGAGAACTCCCGGTCACCTCTTCGAAATAAGCAGCGACCGCCTGATATCGGCTACGCCATATCACAGCCTTTGCCTTAGCGACCATCCGGCCGCCCTCACTGCTGCAAAGCTCAAGATAACAATGTCCGTTGGTCTTGACCTGCACCGAAGAAATTTCCGCCTTTACCCACAACCTGTCCGGGAAGAACGACTCTATTCCCTCCCTCAAAAGGCGCTGAAGCTCACATAAATCAAGATAGTCCTTGTCCATCTCACGCAAAAATACAAAAAATGGCAAAGATTTGCTATATTTGCACCGTTATAATAACGGTCGAAATCGTGAATCTGAAAATCTCCGAAGCGAAGTTTGCAGGCAGCAGCACAAGGGTGGCGGGAAGACCCCGCAGGCACCTTCCGGAGTTTGCATTCATAGGACGGTCAAATGTAGGCAAGTCATCACTTATCAACATGCTTTGTGACAACAGCCGGCTTGCCATGACTTCGGCCACCCCTGGGAAGACCAAGCTTGTCAATCATTTCCTGATCAACGACAGCTGGTATCTCGTAGACCTTCCAGGGTACGGATATGCCAAGACAGACAAGAAAGGAAAAGAAGAAATCGCAGAGGTGATAAAGGATTATATCACAGGCTCTGAAGATCTTGCCTGCCTTTTCGTACTTATCGACTCCAGACATGATATCGGCCACATTGACATCGATTTCATAAGCGAACTCGGAGAGCATGGGATTCCGTTCGCCATTATAATGACCAAGACGGACAAGCAGGGCCCCAACGTTCTGGCAGAAAGGCTTCAGCGCAACGCCGCAATCCTCTCCGAACAGTGGGAGCAGCTTCCCATGGTGCTCTGCAGCTCATCGCAGACCAAGAAAGGTAAAGAGGAGATTCTTTCATACATCAATTCGATACTCACTAATATAAAAGAATAATATAAGCATGTTACATTCACACAGACTGGAATTGTTCGCCTGTAGAGCTTCAAAAGAGTTCGCGGGCAAGGTCATTGAGCATCTCAACGCCTTCAGAGGAGATGATGAGCCGGAACTTCATCTCGGGGAACTCGAAGTCACCCCGTTCAGCGATGGAGAGTTCCAACCGAAATTTACCGAAAGCGTCCGCGGTGCATCTGTGTATATCCTGCAGTCCACTATACCGCCTGCAGACAATCTTATGGAACTTCTGCTGACTATTGATGCCGCCAAACGCGCATCCGCAGACAAGGTAATCGCCGTCATTCCTTACTTCGGATGGGCCCGTCAGGACAGAAAAGACAAGCCGAGAGTGGCTATCGGAGCCAAGCTTGTAGCCAATCTGCTCAGGGCCGCAGGCGCAGACAGAGTTATGGCATGCGATCTTCATGCCGAGCAGATACAGGGATTCTTCGATATTCCGGTGGACCATATCTACGCCAGCAGGGTTTTCATTCCATACATCCGTAAAAGAAATCTGCCGAATCTGGCCATTGCCGCTCCAGATATGGGAGGAGCCAAGAGGGCCAATGCATACGCCAAGGAGCTTGAAGCTTCTGTGATTATCTGCCACAAGACCCGCGAAAGAGCCAATGTCGTAGGTTCCATCACGGCGATAGGAGACGTTCAGGGGAAAAACATCATCATCGTAGATGATATGATAGACACTGCGGGAACCTTGTGCAAAGCTGCAGAAATACTTATGAACAAAGGAGCGCTAAGCGTCAGGGCCTGCGCTACGCACGGTATCCTTTCCGGAAATGCATTAAGCAGGATTCACGACTCCGTGCTGCAGGAAGTGTTCATCACCGACACCATCCCTCACCCTGAGCTGGAAAACGACCCGAAAATAAGAATCGTGAGCATGACCGAGGTCTTTGCCCATATCATCCATAAGGTATATAACTACGAGTCCATCAGCAGCGACTTCGTATTCTGATAACATGAAAGTATTTCTCCTCGCCCTCGCCCTCGTAGCGTTATGTGTTCTGGGACTGTGTTTCAACATATTGTTCCGGAAGAAGGACTTTCCGCACTATGACGTGGGTTCCAACGAAGAAATGAAAAAGCGCGGCATTCGTTGCTACAAAGACGAGGATGCCGCGATACATAGTAAACACTGTCGCGGAGATTACAGCGACGCTTGCAAAGAATGTAAATTATATGAGTCTGGTAGCAATAGTCGGCCGGCCTAATGTCGGCAAATCAACCTTGTTCAACCGTCTCGTGGGAATGAGACAGGCAATAGTGGACGACACGGCCGGAGTAACCCGAGCCACCCGCGGGCAACCCCACCCACCCCCGCCACTATGGCCGTTGCGACTGGTGCGGAAAAGAGTTTTCCGTAGTGGACACCGGAGGCTATACCACCAATTCTGACGATGTCTTTGAAAGTGCCATCAGGGAGCAGGTGCAGATAGCCATTGAAGAAGCGGACGCCATTTTGTTTATGGTGGAAGCCGGCACCGGTATAACTGATTATGACGCAGAAATATCGGATATCCTGAGACGCTCCCGCAAGCCGGTCGTCCTCTGCGTCAACAAAGTAGACTCAGGCGACAAAATGTTCGACGCCTACCAGTTCTACTCTCTTGGACTTGGAGAAATTTACAGCATCTCCGCAGCCAATGGAAGCGGAACGGGCGATCTTCTGGATGCGCTGACCGCAGTGCTTCCCGAAGAGGAAGACTTCAAGGATCCGTATGAAGGCCTGCCACGCATCACCATTGTCGGCAAGCCTAACGTCGGCAAGTCATCCCTCACCAATGCACTTCTTGGTGAAGACCGCAACATAGTCACTCCGGTAGCAGGTACCACCAGAGACTCCATTGAAACCCATTACAACAAGTTCGGATACGAATTCATGCTCGTGGACACAGCCGGTATCAGAAGAAAGACCAAAGTCCACGAAGACCTTGAGTTCTATTCCGTGATGCGCTCCATAAGGGCCATAGAGCATTCCGACATCTGCATCCTCATGATAGACGCCACCACCGGAATGGAGGCACAGGACATGAGTATCTTCAACCTCATAGTCAAAAACCGGAAAGGCTGCGTAATCGTCGTCAACAAATGGGACCTTTTCATCAAGGACTCAAATACCATGAAGGAGTACACCGAGGCTCTGCGCGCAAGGATTGCACCTTTCAATGACGTCCCTGTCATATTTACGTCCGTACTCAAGATGCAGCGCATCCAGGATGTCCTGAACGCCGCAACGGAAGTTTATGCCAACTATAGCAGGAAGATTCCTACGGCAAGGCTCAACGAAGCCCTTCTTCCTATAATAGAGGAGACACCACCGCCTGCATGGAAGGGCAAATATGTCAAAATCAAATACATAACTCAACTTCCTACCGCATTCCCGGCATTTGCATTCTTCTGCAACCTGCCACAGTACATCAAGGAACCATACAAGAGATTCCTTGAAAATCAGTTGAGGAAGAATTTCAACCTCAACGGCTGTCCGGTTCAGATTTATTGCCGTCAGAAGTAATATCCAAACTCATTCCTTTAGGATAGCGTATTGTAAAACATGCACCGTTCAGAGTATATGAGCGGTGATAGTTTATTGTCGCCCCGCACTTCTCAAGGATACTGCGGCTGATGGCCAGCCCAAGGCCGGAGCCACCATTCTTGGTAGTGAAATTCGGGGTGAACAGTTTGGATTCGTTCTCGGCAGAGACACCGGGACCATTGTCTTCGAAAACGATGTCGTAATACCCCGGTTCCGTGGAATTCCTCAGCGACACGGTGACACGGCCGTCCGGAGAGTCTCCTATGGCCTGGACAGCATTGTTTATAAGATTCACAAACACCCGCGTGAGCTGAGGCTTCGGTCCCATCACCTTGACATCTTCAAACCCAAGATATAGGAACTCTATATTGTCCTTATTGTCAAACATGGCTATCTCTTCCCTTATAAGCATATCCAGCTCTATCAAGGTAGGAGGTTCCGTGTAAAGTTTGGCAAATGTGGAAAATTCGTTGGCCGTATCGGTAAGAATATCTATATGGTCAAGAATCACCTTGCTCGCCTCATCAAACCTCAACTGCCATGCGGGATCCCCTTTCTGCTTCAGTCGGATAACCCGTTGAAGCTGTAGTTTCATAGGCGTAAGAGGATTCTTGATTTCATGGGCTACCTGACGGGCCATACCGCTCCATGCCTTGTCGCGTTCGGCCTGAGCAAGTTTCCTGGAGCTCTCGGAAAGCTCCACCACCATCCTGTTGTAAGCATGCACAATCGCGGCAATTTCATCATTGCGCTTATATTCGATCTGCTCCAGTGAATCAAGGTCAGCAGAACTCATCTTGCGGCTCATCTCGGTAAGAGGGCTGAACATCTTATCTACAATTCCGGACACAAGGAAGAGCGAAAGCATGAGACACAAAAGGAAAATGGAGAATACGGTAGCAGTATGGATAAATGCATCTTCCTCAAAATCATAATTCTCCTCATTATACGGAGAGCATATTATTGCAAGCACATTACCCTTTCGGCCCATTATAGGGGCATACATACTATAGAATCGGACATGTCCGGCATTCTCCTTCTGAATATAATACTTCTTGTGCTGATACATTATCTCGGAATAGGCAGTACCGTTGATACGATCACCAAGAAGATGCCTTTCGAACACCATAGGTGTCGTGGACATAAGAAGGTGTCCGTCAGGAGAATACAGGGTGACATCCGAATTGGTATCAGAGCCCACCTGCTCCATAAGCCGTCTGAGCTGAGGGAAATTCATATCCTCCGTACGAGAGACATTGCCGGTTCCGGCCTCCATGAGCGACGCTATGGACATGATCTTGTCCGAAATCATCGTGTACATGTTTGTCTCGTTCCGGGTGAATACAAAATATACGCTCACGGCAGCCATGGACACAAGAGTAAGAAGCAAAGATATCAAAAGGAGTTCCAGAATTCTTGTCCTGAAGAAATTCCATCCATAATTGCGTTTTTTGTGCCTGCCCCTCCCTAACAGGGAAAGCAGGACGAAGGACACTATCGCGACAAGTATAGCCGACACGAAATACGTTATGACGGATATCTTGGCTCTGGATATTGCCACAACTTCACCATCGGAGATAAGAGTAATGAAATGCGTATATCCGTCCAGCGTAAAAGACGTCTCCCGACGGTCATAGACAAGAGTCCTGATATCGGCTCCCATTTTTGTCGGATAGGCGAAACTTCCATGACTTGACCTCAGGGACGTTCCCTCATAAAGAGCATAAGAATAGCCGGTCGGAATGGTCACCCTTCCCGGAGGGGTAATTCCGAATATCCCGGCATATCCCTTATTTCCCCGGATGTTCTTTGACTCAAGACAGACAAGTACACGGCTTATCCCATTGTCTTCAATCAGATAAAGGAATACACCCACGTAATATGAACGGGTATTGTCCCTCTTGACAAACATGAACCTGGAATTGTCGGCAATAGGGACTCCGTCTTTCAACAGCTCATTGTACTGTTCCAGTGCCGCCCGTGTATTGTTGCTTTCATTGAACACATAGACAGACACAGTATAATTCTGCTCGCCTTGCGAGAGATACGTATCTGTGATGCGGCCCTGGATTGTCGCGGCGGAATTGCTGAATACGGACAGGGCGGAGATAATCATATCATCAGCTATCTGGTTCTCCACTCCGCGAAGGCGCATTTCCAACGAAATATCCCGGTCGAATGAAAGGCGGCTGGCCAACCCTTCCATACGCTTCTGCTCTTTCTGGAAGCCGAGGACGGCTGACATGCACAGAAGATATACCGCAATGCACAAGGCATACATCATACGGCATCCGAGAGAGAAGGCATCCATCTTGACCCTTATCCGGGAAGGAGCCACGCTGCCGGCTATCTGCACAAGCATCGGCACACTCATAAGCATGGTAATGAACGATGCGTACACGAGTATGGAGAAAGGAGACAATTCCGCCGGCTTGAAAAGTTCGAGAGATATGTTGGAATTAAGTATTATACTGCCAAGAAGAAAATGCGTGTAAACGAGAATCCCCACGATAAAAAGCAGGAAAGCCGCAAAAAAGCCCCACTTCCAACGGTCGTTTTTCAAATGGGCGGACATGTCTTCTCTGGACATGAACAGACAGGAAACGACCAGAATAATGGCAAGATTCACCAGAACCACAGCCCCCAGGGAATAAAAGAATGCTCCGGAAGCATACAGTATCGGAGAAAACAGAATAGAAGAACCGCTTCTGCCCCATAGGAAAAATATGGTCAGCACCGACACAATCATACAAATGGACACTACCATTCTCCTGACAGATCTTCCGGCAAGCAAAAAGAAAAATGAGGAAAAAATCAAAGACACAAGCGCCAACCATAACAACGAAGAATTTCTGACGCCACCTGGAGTCATATTGTCGCTCATGAGTTTGAACACAGGCCTTCCTCCGACATACACGGCAACGCCTCCATCGTCAGACAGAGGGCTGACAGAATAGCCGCCATTAATCTTAAGTTCAGGATTGGCCCTGGTCGTCCGTCCATATATGTCAGCTATCTCCAATCCGGCAATAACCTTGCAGTTATAAGACGTCCCGGACTTGGCAAGATACCAGCTTTGACCCAGATTCACAAAACTAAGGCTGTCCGTAATGGCGGACAATGGAGACACGAACGAACGCCCGGGATTGGTAATGAACGGAAAGTATGTCCCGGAAACTATATTGTCGTTAAACACCGGAAACTCATTGACCCAAGACTGCAGAGTATCACTATAATACCTGTACACCACCATATCCGAAGGCAGTTCTCCCAATATGAGCCATTCGTCACTTGGCTCGGAAAGAGCCTTGGCGATATAGTTGTCCATACTATGCACCCGGTGCTCAAGCCGATTGGACAGCATTTTAGCTTCCCTGTCTATCTGCCTGTATCCGTGATTGGCAAATGAATAAACTATCAAAGCCACCACACTTACAACCAGAAATGCCACAGAGAGGGCATTGTATATGAGTTTCCTGTTACGCATCTTATTCGTGATGATACGGCTCACCCTTGATAATGGTAAAAGCCCTGTACAACTGCTCTACAAAAATCGTTCTCACCATCTGATGGGAAAACGTCATTTTCGAAAGGGAAATGCTCAGATCACTTCTGGAATATACGGCCTCGGAAAAACCGTAAGCTCCACCGATGACAAAAACCATATCTTTCCCTCCCTGCAACATCCTGCCTTGAATAAAGGCAGAGAACTCCATCGAAGTATATTGCTTCCCCCTCTCATCCATAAGTACAACCATATCGGAAGGCTTCACCGACTTCAGAATCAAGTCTCCTTCCCGAAGTTTAATCTGTTCCTTACCAAGCGATGAGACATTCTTAAGCTCCGGTATCTCCAGTAATGAAAATGGAACATAGTGCTTGAGCCGCGAAATGTACAATTCAAGCCCTTCCTTCACCCATTTAACATCCGTCTTACCTACAACAAGCAGTGTAATTTTCATATAATCAATGGTTTTCCGTTCCTTAACACAAATATAAACAAACTTTCGCAGCAAACAACACAAAGATTGGCACGGGAATTGTAAATATATAATCGTGAAACTTTTTTTGAACATACTGATTATCATCTCACCTCTCCTTACTAATGTCTCAACAGACTCTCAGCCGGAGAGGTTTGATGTTTTCAGTCCCATCGGTAAATATATAATCAAGGGAGACACAGAAAGTCTGGCCGCATGGTTCGACGACAACCTTGAGTTGACCATTTCCGATCAGGGCAGCAGTGCAAGCAAGAATCAGGCAAAACAGATTTTAAAATCATTTTTCGCCGAATATACACCTCAGCAGTTCCACATATCGCACACGGCGGAGAAAGCAAATATGAAATATGCCTTAGGAAGCCTGTCGGCCGGAGGCGAATCCTTCTCCGTAACGATATTCATAAGGGCGAAAGGAGATTCGTACAAGATACAGGAGTTAAAAATAGAGCGTATGTAAATGGTTTACATACGCTCTGTTTTATTTGTGTCCTTACTATTAGTTACACTCTCTGTCCATATGAACGATCGGTGGTGTTGACGGTAATCTTCTCGCCGGCCTCGATAAAGAGAGGAACCATAATCTTGGCGCCTGTCTCCAATGTAACTTCCTTAAGAGCTGAAGTAGAAGCGGTATTTCCTTTCACTGCCGGCTCAGAATAGGTCACCTCAAGAGTAACGTAAGTAGGAAGTTCGCAAGTGAGGCACTTCTCTTCGCCCACTACAAACATCATCTCCACGTGCTGGCCTTCTTTCATAAGATCGGAGTTTTCAACCACTTCCTTAGGAAGAAGAATCTGCTCGTAGGTCTCTTCATGCATAAAGTTGAATCCATCCTCCTCTTCATAAAGGAACTGATATGGACGACGTTCAACTTCGATAGTCTCAATCTTTGCACCTGCAGTAAATGTATTCTCAAGAATACGTCCGTTCTCAAGATTGCGGAGCTTGGTCTTGACGAAAGCCGGACCCTTTCCAGGCTTAACGTGCTGGAACCATACTACCATGCAAGGTTTGTCATTATACTTGATGTAAAGACCGTTTTTAAAATCAGCTGTTGTTGCCATATTATATACTATTAGATTTATTTTTCCTAAAACCCTGCAAAGTTAGTCAATCGACTGAACTAATGCAAATTTTCTATCGTCATGGCTACATTTTCGAGAAGCCATTTTGGCGTGGAAGTCGCACCGCAAACTCCTACCCTGTCCGCACCGGCAAACCATTCCGGAGCAAGTTCTCCGGAAGAACTTATATGATAACTTTTCCGGTTGGTACGACGGCACAGCTCATACAGAACCTTACCATTTGAACTCTGCTGCCCGGAAACGAATACAATCACATCATGCGCCTTCGCAAAATCCACAAGCTCCCGATGACGGAAGGCCACCTGAGAGCAGATGGTGTCATGCACGACAAGGGAAGCATCCTGCATCGAAGAACTCAGATATTCGGATACCCGTTGGTACTCCTCGGGGCTCATTGTCGTCTGAGAGAACAGTTCTATGCTTCTGTCGGTACGAACATGTCCGCTTTCTACCATGGATTTGAGCTGTTCGATATTCTGGATCACTACCACATCGGAGTTTACCTGTCCCATAAGCCCAAGCACCTCCGGGTGACCTATTTTCCCGAAAATCACCAGCTGTCCTCCGACTTCGGACATACGTGCGTATGCCATACGGATTTCGTTCTGAAGCTTAAGCACGACGGGGCAAGTACAGTCAATGAGCTGAATTCCAAGCGATTCAGCCTTGGAATATACTACCGGAGGCTCTCCGTGCGCCCTTATGAGCACCGGAGAACGCCCGTCCAGGCCGTCTATCGTGACCAGCCCAAGGGCCTTAAGCCGCGACAATTCCTCTTCATTATGTACTATGGCCCCGAGCGAGTAAAGCGTGGAGCCGTGGCTGGAAGAAAGATATTTCTTCGCCATATCAATAGCACGAATCACCCCTCCGCAAAACCCGGAATGTGAGTCAATCTCCACTGTCATATCACTGAAGTATTCCGAATTTACCCTGAATGACACCCATAATCCACGAAAGTTCTTCCTTCATGGTCATGTCGGAATTGTCCAAAACAAAAGCATCGTCCGCCTGTCTGAGAGGTGATACGCTGCGATGAGAATCTATATAGTCGCGCTCCTTCAGATTGGCAAGCACTTCTTCATACACAGGATTGCCACCTTTGGCAAGCATCTCATCGAAACGGCGCTTCGCCCTCACCTCATCCCGGGCAGTCATGAAAATCTTCAATTCCGCATGAGGGAATACCGTCGTGCCTATATCTCTTCCATCCATCACCACCCTTCCGCCGGAAGAGAGCAGATGCAATCTCTCATCCACATAATCGCGGACATACGAAAGAGCGGATATAGGACTAACCTGAGACGACACCTTCATCCCCCTGATTTCACTTTCGATGCATCGCTGCGAAATATAGAGAAACCCTCCCTCTCCAAAATGCAGGTCAAGTCCCTCCAGAGCTTGCTCCAGCTCGTCAGAAATCAAATTATCTTCCGAAATAAGGCCCTTCTCCTGGGCAAACAGGGTAACCCCACGATACAACGCCCCGGAATCAAGATACAAAAAGCCGAAAGTCCTGGCAACCTCCTTGGCAAACGAACTTTTCCCGGTGGAAGAACATCCGTCCACCGCTATGATAATATCTGGTACTGCAATCATTTGTTCTCTTTTTGACGAAGCATGGCTTCATAATCATCCTTTGCCCGCTGAACTGATACGGAACGTTTAAGCTGAAAACCAGAACCGAGGTATTTGGTACGCACGTCCTCATCAGCGGCCAACTGGGCCGGAGTACCTTCCTGAAGAATCGTTCCCTCATACAAAAGGTATGCTCTGTCGGTGATAGCAAGAGTTTCACCCACATTGTGGTCCGTAATGATAACTCCGATGTTGCGGTATTTAAGCTTGGCGATGATGTACTGAATATCTTCCACAGCAATCGGATCCACTCCGGCAAAAGGCTCGTCCAGCAGGACAAACTTTGGATCTATGGCAAGAGCCCTGGCAATCTCACAACGCCGCCTCTCACCTCCGGAAAGCTGAATTCCCAGAGACCTGCGTACTTTGGAAAGGTTGAACTCGTCTATGAGAGCCTCCAGTTTTTCTTTTCTTTCGGACTTGGACATTCCCTTCATCTCCATCACGGAGACGATATTGTCTTCCACAGACATTTTCCTAAAGACGGAAGCATCCTGAGGAAGATATCCTACTCCAAGCTGAGCACGCTTGTACATAGGCATTCCTGTAATATCCTCATCATCAAGATACACCCTGCCTTCATTTGGGACAATCTGTCCGGTAATCATATAAAAACTGGTCGTCTTTCCGGCACCGTTAGGCCCGAGGAATCCCACAATCTCCCCCTGATTCACCTCCATGGACACACCTTTGACAACAGTGCGCAAACCATACTTCTTAACCAGATTCTCACATCGTAGTTTCATACTCGCTCATCACTTTACATCAAGCTGAAGGTCCGTCACCAGACTTCTGACCTCCGCATTATTTCTGACAAGGTCCTCCGCCTTGTCCTTAGGCATATACTTTTTATCAGGAAGCTCCTCCTCCGGAATCACGAAAGGTCTAAGTCTCAATGCCTTGCAAGACACCAGTTCACACATCTTGACTTCCAGCTCGCGGAGCATCTTGTCTTCTATCCATTTGCGCTGAGCTTCATTGGTAACGGAGAAAGACACCACCTTATGGCCGTCTTCCTGCGAAAACTCCAGCTTGGCATTGCTAAGGGCGTTAGACAGTCGCGGCTTGTCGGAATAGCTTTCGGACAATTTCTTCCAACCGGATTCCATAACCTCATCTGAAGGCAATTCCACTGTTCCCGGACTATTCTGTATATCTTCCGTATCATCAGCCTTTCCCTGCTCGTCACTTATAAGGGCCGACATGGAAAGTGCGGCTCCGGACTTGGGCGTTCTGCGAGTTGACGCCGCAGAACGTGCCGGTTCCGGCTCCATCTTCGGGGCAGGCTTTGGCTGCTCGGCTTCAGATTCCGGCTTCACTGCAACCGGCTCAGGCTTTGGCTGCTCGGTTTCGGGTTCCGGCTTTAATTGCTGCACAGGTTTTGAGGGCCGCACAGGCTCCGGCTTCTCTGCAACCGGGGCGGATTGAGGCTGCCGAACCAGGAATGCCATTTTCATAAGGGCAAACTCAATATGAAGTCTCTGGTTAAGAGCCATACGGTACCCCGCCTCACACTGTGATGCTATGGCAAGCGCGTCATATAAGAATTTCACCGAGCATCTGCTGGCCTGCTCCGAATAACGCGCAGCCAGAGACTCCGGCATGTCTATAAGCGACTCCAACCCTCCGGTCCTGCTCACAAGCAGATCTCTCAGATGCGAGCCAAGCGCGGAAATGAAGTACTGCGAATTGAACCCCTTGGACAATATCTCATCCAATATCAGCAGCGCCGAAGCATAATCCCCGGCAAGAAAACCATCCACAAGCCGGAAACAATACTCATAATCCAGCACGTTCAGATTGTGCATCACATCTTCATACCGGATATCCGTACCGCAGAAGGCCACCATCTGGTCAAAAATGGTAAGCGCATCACGCATCGCCCCATCAGCCTTCCCGGCAATTATATGGAGAGATTCACTGTCTATGGTAATATTCTCCTTAGATGCAATGTCTTTCAGATTACGCACGATATCCGGTATGGATATCCTGCTG
>HF986312.1:7851-23160 GCA_000432655.1 Bacteroides sp. CAG:1060 | reverse complement strand
CGGTGGTCGCAAGGATGAAAATAGCGTGTGCGGGCGGTTCCTCCAGTGTCTTCAGGAACGCATTGAACGCCTGGGAAGAAAGCATGTGCACCTCATCTATGATAAACACAGAGTACCTTCCCGTCTGGGGAGGAATCTGCACCAATTCCATCAGATTCTTGATATCCTCCACCCCATTATTGGAAGCGGCATCAAGCTCATGGATGCAATAAGAGCGGCCTTCAGCAAACGAGCGGCAGGACTCGCACTCTCCACACGGTTCCATGTCAGGACCCGGATTGGAACAATTTATGGTCTTGGCGAAAATACGAGCCGCACTTGTCTTACCCACGCCACGAGGTCCGCAGAAAAGGTAAGCATGCCCCAATTTGCCCCTTTGAATGGAATTCTTGAGGGTTCTTGCTATGGTATCCTGTCCGATAAGCGATTCAAAACTGTCCGGACGATACTTACGCGCTGATACGATATAATCTGACATAGTTTACAAATTTAATGATTTTTCGTATATTTGAAAGTATGAAACGGATAATGAAACTCATATTTGCGACCATCATTCTGACACTTTCGGGAGTGAGCGCATTCGCACAGGGGAAAGTCTATACGCGTAAAGCAAGGATAGCGGACTTCCCTACCTGCACCACCAAAATAGTCAGTGGCGGAGATTCCTTCCTTGACATCGCTTTCAGAAAAGAGATGTCCACCAGATGGCGTATATCCCCCTACGAGTTTTGCACACAAAGCGAGTACGAAAAGCTGAAAAGCAACAATTCCCTCTACTTCCTCTACATAGGAGTTGACAAGGGAGTCTGCTTTCTCGTCCTGGAAAAGGGAGGGATGGAAGATGCGGAAAACAACCTCAAGCGCCCGTTTGAATTGGTAAGAATACCTATTTGCTCGCAAGGCATGCCAAGCGGCAGAGAACTGCTCCATATAGGAGCATTTCTGGATATCCTTCAAGCCTATACGGAAGATGCAATGGTATCGGAGCAGACCGCTTACTCCGGTCTCAGGCGGTACAATAAGTCATTGAGCGGCAAGACCGTCTGCTTCAATCAGGACAAGGCCGACACCCTCTTTACGGAAGGCGCGCCAGACACGCTTGTAGCCATATACGTATGCCCGGAAGAAACAGGCAAAGACAAGAGATGCTACCGCATGCTTATAAGCACAGATACCCACGAATTGTATTATTACAAAGAATACCCTTTCAGAAAGGGCACTGAAGCTCCATTCTCCAAGAGAGAGATAGACAAGATAGGAAAGAAAAATACGGTCATCGAATAGGCAGATGGAATCAGCAGAAGAGAAGTACATCAGAGAACACTGCAGCGCAACTCCCGAGCCGCTAAGCTGGATAGAAAAGCAGACCAACATCCACACCAACTATCCGCGAATGCTTTCAGGCCCGGTACAGGGTCGTTTCCTGAAGATGCTCGTGGAAATGACAGGAGCAAAGAGAGTGCTTGAGATAGGATCCTTTACAGGGTACTCAAGCTGCTGGATGGCCCTTGGACTTCCTGAAGACGGGATTATAGATGCACTTGAAATCAACGATGAGCTTGAGGATATGATGCATCAGGGGTGGATAATGGCCGGCGTCGACAACAAGATTCGACTTCACATAGGAGACGCCATACAGACTCTTGAAAGTTTGCAGGCCGGATACGACATTGTCTTCATCGATGCCAACAAACGCCAGTATTGCGATTATTACGAGCTGTGCCTGCCTCTTTTGCGACCGGGCGGAATAATAGTTGCGGACGACACCTTATGGGATGGCAAAGTCTATGCTGACCCGCTCCCTCATGATGCGCAGACAGAAGGCTTACTCAAGTTCAACAAACTGCTTTCCTGCGATCCGAGAGTGGAGACTGTCGTACTTCCGATAAAAGACGGACTGACTATCGCCATAAAAAATAAGGGTTGACCGTTTCAATCCGACCAACCCTTATATTATATTTGGAAAATCCTTAGTCGCTCAGAGAGAATCTCTTGAAGACAACAACCTTAGCTTCCTTATCAGCAGCGGCAAGAACGTCCTTTACAGAAATCTTCTCATCGCTCATCTGATAGTCCTGCTCCATAAGAGTCTGCTCCTTGAGGAACTTCTGAACACGACCCTCAGCAATATTCATGATCATCTGCTCCGGAAGGTTGGCAGCTTTCTGCTCACCTACGGTCTTGATGATTTCACGAGCCTGCTTGGCCTGCTCAGGGGTAATCCATCCTTTGGCAGTATTGGACTCGATATGCTCCTCGCTGTCCACGTGTGCCGGATTGATACCTGCCTTCTTGAGAGCGGCATCTATTGCCTTCTGAATCTGCTCATCCTTGGTCTTCTGAATAGCTACTGTGCGCTCGCTGTCGATAACCTCCTTAGGGCAATCTTCAGCTGAAATTGCAACAGGATTCATAGAAGCGACCTGCATAACGATACCCTTTGCGAGTTCGGCAGGAATCTCTTTGTTGAATCCGACAAGAGCACCGAGCTTACCGGTAATCTTATGAACATACTGAGCTACGAAAGGAGCCTCCACGAGAGCATATCCTACGAGAACATGCTTCTCGCCAGTCTTTCCTGTCTGAGCCTCAACGGCCTCCTCTACAGTATAACCATCTGCCATCTTGCAAGCCTTAAGGGCCTCAAGATCAGAAGGGCACTGTGCGATAGCCACATCAGCGATAGCATCAGCAAGATTCTGGAAGTCAGCATTGCGGCTTACAAAGTCAGTCTCACAGCCAAGACATATGATTATGCCCTTGCCGTCAACGATACGAGCTTTAACCGCACCCTCTGAGGTCTCACGGTCAGATCTCTTAGCCGCAACCAATTTGCCCTTCTCCCTGATGATGTCCATAGCCTTGTTGAAATCTCCCTGAGCTTCCTCAAGAGCCTTCTTGCAGTCCATCATACCGGCAGAAGTCATTTTACGTAACTTCATTACGTCTGCTGCTGTAATAGCCATAACTATATCTGATTCTAAATGAAACTATTCTGCCTGAGCCTCTTCAGCCTCGGCTTCAACCTTTGTTCCCTTGCGAGCGCGAAGTTTGCGGGTGTTGCCCTTGACATCCTCTGATACCTCAGCAGCAACCTCTTTATCCTTCTCAAGCTTACGCTCATCAAGACCTTCCTGAATAGCCTTGCAGAGAATATCAACAATGCACTCAATAGAGTTGGCAGCATCGTCGTTTGCCGGTATTACATAATCAATCGGTGTAGGATCGCAACATGTATCAACCATTGCGAATACCGGAATATTAAGACGGTTTGCCTCTTTCACTGCATTGGCTTCTTTCTGCACGTCAACTACGAAAAGCGCTGACGGGAGACGGCTCATATCGCGGATTGAACCGAGGTTCTTCTCAAGTTTTGCCCTCTGACGGTCAACCTGCAGACGCTCTCTCTTGGCGAGTTTGTCGAATGTGCCGTCCTCTTTCATCTTGTCGATGACTGACATTTTCTTGATGGCCTTGCGGACTGTAGGGAAGTTGGTAAGCATACCACCGGCCCAACGCTCCGTAATAGACGGCATGTTGACAGCAGTTGCTTTTTCCTTTACGATGTCCTTTGCCTGCTTCTTCGTAGCGACGAAGAGTATTTTGCGGCCTGATTTGGCAAGCATTTTCATTTCCTCGGCAGCCTCGTCGATCTTTGCGACGGTCTTGTGCAGGTCAATCACATGGATACCCTTCTTCTGGTCGAAAATGTATGGGGCCATCTTAGGATTCCACTTCCTTGCCAAGTGTCCGAAGTGTACGCTTGCATCAAGCAGTTCTTGGAAATTTGTGCGTGACATTTGTTTGTTTTGTTTTTGTAAACTGTCCCCTTTCGGGGTCTCTTTTCTTCAAGGCGGAGTAGCGGAAATCCGGTCTCCGACCTTTTTCGCAGTCCGGCAACCATCAAACAAAAAGACGGTTTAAAAACCGGTACTGTGCCGTAAAATAACGATAACTAACGTTTGCTGAACTGGAAGCGGCGGCGTGCACCAGGCTGACCAGGTTTCTTACGCTCAACTTCACGTGAGTCGCGGGTAAGGAATCCTGCTGCTTTGAGTGCAGAACGATATGCCTCCTTGTTCACCTCACAAAGAGCACGGGCAATGCCGAGGCGGATAGCCTCTGCCTGACCTTTGATACCGCCACCTACAACGTTAACCTTAACGTCGAACTGGCCGAGTGTTCCGGTAACCTCAAAAGGCTGATTAACCACATAACGAAGTGACTCAAGAGAGAAATAAGTCTCAAGAGGGCGATCGTTCACGGTAACATTACCTTTTCCGGCTGTGAGATAAACGCGAGCTACAGCTGCTTTACGTCTTCCAAGGGCGTGTGTCTGTTCCATTTGCTCTGTTTAAATTTCATCCAACTTGATAACTGTAGGGTTCTGTGCCTGGTGAGGATGCTCAGGACCTGCATAAACGAACAGGTTACCGAGAATATCATCACCGAGACGGGTCTTAGGGAGCATACCCTTCACTGCTCTCCTGACAAGTTCTTCCGGTCTGTTGGCGAGAATCTCTTTAGGTGTTGTAAACCTCTGTCCACCCGGATATCCGGTGTAACGGGTATAAACACGGTCGGTCATCTTCTTTCCACCGAGGGCGACTTTCTCAGCATTGACAACGATTACATTGTCTCCGCAATCAACGTGAGGAGTGTAGCCCGGCTTTGTCTTGCCACGAAGGACAAGAGCAACGCGTGAAGCGAGACGACCAAGCGCGAGATCTGTCGCGTCAATGACAACCCACTTCTTGTCTACAGTCGCTGCATTGAGCGATACTGTCTTGTAGCTTTGTGTGTCCACTGTCTTGATCAATAAATAGTTAATAAAAAATTGCGATCCCTACACAAAATAGGGGTCGCAAAGATAGCAATTATTTGTGACAAATCAAAAATATAGTACTCTAGCCAATAAAATTAGCCTGAATGAAAGCATTTATACCGACTGTCACGAACATAAGGCAAATAAGGGAAGCAAAGATAATTCCTATCACCTTAACGCGCTTGAACCATACAGAGCCATCCCAACCCACAGTCTGGAACATGCTCCAGAATCCATGTATAAGATGAAGCCATACGGCAGCGAACCAGATCAAATAGATTACCAGAATCCACCACTTTCCAAGCACTGTAGTAAGCAGCAGATACGGATTATTCTCAAAAGTGCCGACATGAAGAAGCTCCGGCATCTGCATCTTGGCCCAGAAATGGAAAAGATGGAAGAAAATAATACCGAGAATCACAATTCCGAGCACAAACATGTTGCGTGCAGACCAAGAATCGGCAGCAGCCTTGCTTGATACCTCATAGCGCTTGAATCCTCCGCGGGCACGGACATTCTGGAAGGTAAGCCAGCATCCGTACACGATGTGCACGAGGAAACCGAGAGCAAGCACGGGAACCATGATGGAAATTACAGGCGTGGACATGAAGTCGCAGCCGAGTTTGAACAAACCGTCACCGGCGCTGAAAAGCTTATCGTCAGCGGCGACAGCACCGAACTTGCCAGTGAACGAATCGATCACTGAAAAGAAGTTGATAGTGGCATGCAGGAGCAGGAACACAATAAGGAACGCTCCACTCACAGCCTGAATGAATTTCTTTCCGATTGATGAATTGAATATAAACATTTGAACTGAAATTAATCTTTTCGGGACTGCAAATATAGTCCTAATCTTGCAAGTTTCATAATTTTCAAATACTTTTGTTCAAAAGTACCGTAAAAGAATTTTTTAAAAGTCTGAAATATGCGAGTTTTGCTCAAACTTAGCGGCGAAAGCCTTGGCGGCCCATCGGGGAAAGGCATAGATAGCGAATGCCTTACGGGGTTTGCCAAAGAAATAGCCCAGGCGGCCAAAGCCGGCCACCAGATAGCCATTGTAAATGGCGGAGGTAACATTTTCCGTGGGCTTCAGGGGCTCGGAAAAGGGTTCGACCGCATCAACGGCGACCGCATGGGAATGCTGGCGACGGTTATCAACTCCCTTGGACTTGCATGCGCCCTGCGCTCGGAAGGAGTGAAAGCGGAAGTGTTCACGGCGACACCCATGAGCCCTATCGCCCACTACTATAGAAGAGAGGACGCGGTAGCCCTGTTGGAAGAGGGCGGGGTGGCTCTTATTGCCGGCGGAACCGGGAATCCGTTTTTCACAACCGACTCCGGAGCCGCGCTCAGAGCTCTTGAAATCGGAGCGGACGCGCTCCTCAAAGGCACAAGAGTCGACGGAGTATATACTGCAGACCCGGAAAAAGATCCAACTGCCGTGAAATACGATGAACTGACTTTCACCAAAGCCCTTTCAGATCACCTTAAAGTAATGGATGCCACGGCATTCGCCTTGTGCGAACAGGGTCCGGTGCCTATCATAGTCTTCAATATCGGCATAAAGGGCAGCCTCGGGCGCCTTCTCAACGGAGAAAAGATAGGAACTATTGTACACGCATAATAATCAAATCACACAGATATGTTGACAGACAAAGCAAAAGAAATCGTAACACAGTGCGAGACCAAGATGCAGGATGCCATCAACTTTCTCGAAGAAGACCTCAAATCTTACAGAGTAGGCAAGGCTAATCCTTTAATATTCAATACCGTGACCGTTGATTACTACGGCACCCCTACTCCGCTGCCACAGGTAGCGTCTATCTCAGCACCGGACGCCAAGACGCTTGCTCTGCAGCCTTGGGAAAAGAGCATGATTTCCAAAATCGAAAAAGCCATCATCGATGCCAACCTCGGATTCACTCCCCAGAACAACGGAGAGACCATCCGCTGCACCGTGCCGGCCCTGACGGAAGAGAGAAGAAAGGAACTTATCAAGAAGGCCAAAGCTGCCGGAGAGAACGCCAAGATAGTAGTGCGCAATGCAAGACGCGACAGCATCGAACTCCTGAAGAAGGCTCAGAAGAACGAGGGGCTTCCTGAAGACACACAGAAAGAGGCTGAAGCTGAGATCCAGAAAATTACAGACAAAAAAGTCAAGAGCGTGGACGAGCTTGTAGCCGCCAAAGAGAAAGATGTAATGACCGTATAAGTCATCGGACATCATTCAGCGCCTTTTCAAACGCACTTCTATCCGCCTCGGAGAGGAAGTGCGTTTTTATTGGCACCATAAAGCATCTTTCCCTTATCTCCTTAGGCATACCCTTGAAGTCAAGCAACCGCTGCATATCCTTTTCCGTGGTAACGATGGAAGCAGTCGGATTCTTGCGGAGAGCAGTCTGAATCTTGTCAATGTCAGACCAGACATACTTGTGATGATCCGGGAAATTGAATCTGGCAACTATCTTATATGTGTCACTCAGATAGTTCCGCAGATATTTGTCATTGGCAATCCCGGTAACCATGATGATTTTCTTGGAATAGACAAAACGCGGTTCCGTAATGTCATATACGCCTTCCGCCTGTCCATACTCAATTGATGTAAAAAAGAGTCTCAGGAGCTTTCCGTCGGCACTTTTACAAGATCCGCTTTCAACGTTATATTCAGACAGGTGAAGTCTGGATGCAACAGCCTGCTTTTCAGCATTGTCCATATCCTGCGGGCATTTGCTGACTATCAGAATATCCGCCTTGTCAATCCTCTCGGGAAGATCACGCAAACGGCCCAACGGCAGCAGCATGTCTTCGTACACCAGCCTGTTGTGGTCCACAAGCACTATATTCAGATCCGCATGCAGACTACGATATTGGAATGCATCGTCAAGAAGGATGTAGTCTGCAGGAGGAAAGAACTTGTTCCAACACTTTTTGGAGTATTTTTTGCCTTCCAGCAGTTCCGGATGGCAGAGAAGCTTAGCGCCTTCCACTCTGTTCTTGTCCACGGCCACCGTCACGGAAGGGAACTTGCGTTTTATCTGAAGCGGTTCGTCCCCGAACATATCCGAGCTTCCGTCGACGACAACCTGCTGAAATCCTTTGCTTTCGCGCTTATAGCCTCTTGAGAGCACCGCAAGATTGGCTCCGCCCCATTTACCGCTTGCCTGAAGCATCCTGAGAATCATCTCCACATGCGGAGTCTTGCCGGTACCGCCCACAGTCACATTACCCACACAAACTACCGGCACCTCAGCCACATACGGCTTGCGCTTAGGTGATGAATAATACTTGTCCCTGAGTTTCAACGCCCAGTAATATGGAAACAAAAGAACCTTATCAATCATATCTTTGCTGTATTTCGTCCAATATTGCGAACAATTCCTCCCGGTCAAGAGTGGTAACCATACGCATTCTTATATCTTTGAAATCAGGAAGCCCCTTGAAATAGCACGACAGGTGACGTCTCATCTCATATATTCCGCGAGGCTCGCCCTTATGCTCAAGAGAAAGAGCCAGATGACGCTTTGCCAAAGACACCTTCTCGGCGACAGAAGGTTCTTCCATAACTGTACCATGCTCAAGGTAATACTTTATCTCCCTGAAAATCCACGGATGACCGAATGTGGCTCGTCCTATCATTATAGCATCCACACCATACCTTTCAAACGCCTGAGCCGCACCCGGGCCGTCAACTATGTCGCCATTGCCGATAATCGGAATGTGCATTCGGGGATTGTTCTTGACCGCACCGATAAGAGTCCAATCAGCGGAGCCCTTGTACATCTGACACCGTGTACGGCCATGAATGGTCAATGCCTGGACGCCCACATCCTGAAGACGTTCAGCCAGCTCCACGATAATCTTGGAATTCTCATCCCATCCAAGCCTTGTCTTGACTGTAACAGGCTTGTCCACAGCCTCCACCACAGCCTTGGTGATGGCGACCAACTTGTCCGGTTCACGCAGCATTCCGGACCCGGCTCCACGTCCTGCAATCTTAGTCACAGGGCATCCGAAATTTATATCAATGATATCGGCCCCATGACCGCCGGCAATCTCGGCGGCATAATCAACCATCCGGGCCGCTTCCACCATTGACTCTGGGATATGTCCATAAATCTGAATGGCCACCGGAGACTCCTCCTCGTATGTATGCATTTTGGCAATAGCCTTGCCGGCATCCCGGATAAGTCCGTCCGACGGAATGAATTCCGTATATACCATATCCGCACCCTGTTCTCTGCACAGCAGACGGAATGTTACATCGGTGATATCCTCCATCGGAGCCAAGAGAATGGGCCTTTCTCCCAAATCTATGCTTCCTATCTTCATTGTGATACAAAAATACCTATATTTGTACAAAGTGCAAAAATCACAATGGAAAATATCCACCTTCAGAGAATAGAAAAGCTGCGCGAATTGATGCGGGCAAAAGATTGGGACGCGGTAATCATAACCGGATCAGACCCTCATTCAAGTGAATATCCCGCAATGCGCTGGAAGCAGGTTGAATGGCTTTCCGGATTTACCGGAGAGGCCGGAGATCTCGTCATCACCATGGACCATGCCGGACTGTGGACAGATACGCGTTATTTCATCCAGGCTGACCGGCAATTGGCAGGCACAGGGGTGGTGCTTCACAAAACCAGAGTGCCAAAGCAGGTTCTGATCCCGGAATGGCTCGAACAGCAATTCGGTAACCAGGGGATAATCGCCATTGACGGACTGTGTGTCAATTCGGCCTGGGCAAGAAGTATTCCAGGGGATATCATCAGCATACCGGACCTGTTGAGCTTAATATGGAAAGACCGGCCGCAAATCCCTCAGACCCCGGTATTCTCCGTAGAATGCGGGGAAAGCAGATTCAGCAAGATTCAGTGGCTAAGAGACTACCTTGCAGGCCGCAATTGTGATGCAATACTTGTCTCTTCCCTTGACGAGATAGCCTGGACCCTCAACATGAGAGCCTCGGACATCGATTTCAATCCTCTGATAATAAGCTTTTTGCTTGTCACATCAAGCCATGTAACATGGTTCATGAAAAAGGGAGGACCGGAGGATGAAAGCACCGCTGCCTGCATGAACATCCTCAATTCCGAGGGGATTGCAGTAGAACCATACGACTCCGTATCATACTCGATAGCCGACATGGTGGAAGGGCCGCTTATGATAGATCCGGACACACTCAACTACGAGCTTTATCACAATCTCCTGTCCTCCGGAGTGGAACTGACCGAATCTGCAAGTCCCATCCAACACAGAAAATCCGTCAAGAACGAATTTGAAATGGACGCCATGCGCAGGATACATGTCAAGGACGGGGTAGCCATGGAAAAATTCCTGTTCTGGATAGAAAGGAGCCTGCAGGCCGGAAAGGAGATAGATGAATGGGAAGCAGCGGTAAAATTGGACGGTTTCCGCGCGGAAATAGAAGAGTATCGCGGCAACAGTTTCGAGACCATCTCCGCATACGGACCTGGTGCAGCCCTCCCCCACTACATCACACCTTATACCGATGCACCGAAACTCCGGGACAGCGGACTCTATCTCTGTGATTCGGGTGGACAGTACAGTCTCGGCACCACGGACATCACCCGCACCATCCCGCTGGGCAGATGTTCCCGACTTGAAATGGAAGACTACACCCTGGTGCTGAAAGGACACATAGACCTGGCTATGGCGGTGTTCCCGGAAGGGACCCCGGGATGCAGGCTGGATGCATTGGCAAGAGAGCCATTATGGCGCAGCAAGCGTAACTTCGGGCACGGAACCGGGCATGGAGTCGGTTTCTTCCTCGGAGTGCATGAGGGTCCCCAGGATATAAGGCAGAATCTAAACCCTGTGGCACTTGAGCCGGGCATGATCTGTTCCGATGAGCCGGGCATATATCGGGAAGGGCAGCACGGCGTCAGACATGAAAATCTGCTGCTGTGCGTAGATGCCGGCGGCAACGAGTTCGGCAAGTGGCTGAGCTTCGAACCTCTGACCCTCTGTCATTTCGACACTTCAATTATAATCACGGACCTTCTGAACAAGGAAGAATTGGAGTGGCTCAACAGTTACAACGAGAGAGTCTATCGCACGCTGGGTCCACTGCTCCCGACGGAAGTACGAGACTGGTTAAGAAAGAAAACCCTCAGCCTTTCTCCACAAAACCGAGGGTAGCTACAGATATGCGCACCTCCGCAGGGTACAACCCGCGAAGGGCAGAATAGCATGCCCGCATAGTAGCGCCGGAGGTGAACACATCATCCACCAACAGGATATGGTGCAGCGCCGGAGAGCGCTTAAGGTACGATTTACTGACGGCGAAAGCATGCCTGACATTGGACTCTTTTGACTGCATATCCAGCCTTGTCTGGGAGGTTGTATTGTGAATTCTGCGCAGCATGTCAGGATAGCACGGGCACTTGAGTTCAGAAGATACGGCTCCGGCGATAACCGCAGCCTGGTTGTATCCTCTTTTCCATTGTCTAATCCAGTGCAACGGCACCGGAACCACAGCATCCACATCCGAGAACAAAGGAGAAAGGGACAATTCCGAAGCCAGCATCGACGAAAAGGCCCTTCCGGCAGAGAAGTTGCGATGATATTTGAGAGCCTGCGTGATATGGCTGTAGCCATTGTCTTTGGCATAATAAAAAAGAGCCGCAGCATAAGCATACGGCTCATATTCATCGATATTCATACCGGCATTGAATCTGTCGGACATAGGATTTCTCTTCATGCCTGCAAATCTGGCAAGCGGCATGTCAGAAAAGCACTCTCTGCATATATGTCTTTCGTCCATTCCCAACTCCGTACCACACACAATGCATGGCCTCGGCATCACAAAATCCGCCAGTGCGGACAATGCCGTTTTCAAGTTTAAGTCAGGAAAATGTAAGGAAGACATCTAGCAGTTCATGGCACCGCAACAGTTGATAACCTGTCCGCTGACATAAGATGAAAGGTCGCTCGCAAGGAAAAGCGCCACCTTGGCAACCTCATCGACAGTGCCGCCTCGACGGAGAGGAATAGTTTTCACCCAAGCCTCCCGCACGTCGTCAGGAAGAGCTGCTGTCATATCAGAGATGATGAAACCCGGAGCGATACAGTTGGCTCTGATGCCGCGAGGACCCATTTCCTTGGCGATTGATTTGGCAAGTCCTATGAGTCCGGCCTTGGATGCAGAATAGTTGCACTGTCCGGCATTACCGCTCACTCCCACAACTGAAGACATATTTATTATGCTACCACCTCTCTGGCGAGCCATGATAGGTGTAAGAGCGTGAATATAATTGTACGCTGACTTCAGGTTTACGTTGATTACCGCATCCCACTGAGCCTCGTCCATACGGAGCATAAGACCGTCACGCGTAATTCCGGCGTTGTTCACAAGGACATCAATATGTCCGAAATCAGCCAAAACCTTCTCGACTGTAGCATGAGTATCAGCAAAATCGGCGGCATTTGACGCGTACGCGCGCACTTTCCCACCGAAAGCCTCAAGCTCCGATACAGTATCTTCATTGATTTTGATGTCAGTGAAAGCGATATCCGCTCCCTCTGATGCAAATTTAAGAGCAATAGCCTTACCTATTCCCCTTGATGCCCCTGTAATAAGGGCCACTTTTCCTGTCAATAATCCCATTGTTTTAGTACTTAGGCACGCAGCTGCGCGTGCACATAACATTGTTTATTTGTCTGCGGCCATCGCTGCTTCCACATCATCAGGTGCTATCGGCAACCTTTCTGAACCGAGCCGCCTTGCACCGTCTTCCGTAACGAGAACATCGTCTTCGAGACGTATGCCGCCGAAATCATAATAATCTTCCAATCTGGAATAGTTTACCCATTCCTTGCATATTCCCTCATTTTTCCACGAGTCGATAAGTGCCGGAATAAAGTAAATCCCGGGCTCATCCGTAATCACGTTGCCCGGCATAAGCCTTCTTGCCATTCTCAAACTTCCGAGTCCGAGCTGGGAAGAGCGCTTCTGGTCGGCATCATAACCCACCAGGTCTTCTCCATAATCTTCCATATCATGGACATCCAGACCCATATTGTGTCCAAGTCCATGAGGCATAAAGAGCCCTGCCACACCTTCGGCCACCATATCATCTACATTTCCACGGACAAGTCCAAGACTCTTGAGGTCATCAAGCATCACTCCCGCGACCTCAAGATGCACGTCACGATATGCAATTCCCGGAGAAATCAGGGAGAAAGCCAATTCATTGCACTTGTACACAATCTCATAAATATCCCTTTGCCTGGAGGTAAACACACCGCCGGTCGGATATGTTCTGGTAAAATCCGATGCATAGTGAAGATTGGTTTCGGCTCCGGCATCAATCACCATGAGTTTCCCAGGCTCAACTATTGCATCGTGACTGTGACAATGGAATATTTCCCCATGCTGGGTAAGTATGGTAGAGAAGCTGACACCCCACCCCTTGGACAAGGTAACGCCCTCCATCTCGCCTACAATTTCCTGCTCAACCCGTCCTGGTCTGATACCTTTTCTCGCAGCGGCATGCATGCTGTATCCGAGATCACAGGCCGCTTCAAGGGCTGTAATCTCAACATCTTCCTTAATAAGGCGCAGACTCACGACCGCTTCAACAAGAGCTCTGGAAGCTTTGGCGCAACCTTTTTTGCCATCAGAGGTGACTTCATAAGGAGAGAGGCCGAGAAGTTCGGCCAGTTTGAGACGGGTGGCATACCTGCTCGCCGGAACGAAATGAACTACCCTGCCCTTCAATGCTTCAGACATAGCATCATAAGGAGCCGTCTTACTGACTCCAACCCGGGTGGCAAGGGAAGAAACCGAAGGCATAGGCCCCATCCAGATGATGTCATCTATGCTGAAGTCATCGGCATAAATCGTCTCCTCTCCGGTCTCAAGATCGATGGTGGCCGCAAATCTGGGCTCATCAATACCGAAGAAGTATAGCCACGTGCTATCCTGGCGCCATTTGTAGCAGTTGTCCTTATATTGCGCCGGGGCATCCACATTACCTATAAAAAGAGCAATGCCGCGCTCGCCTTTCATTTTGTCAAGAAGCGCCTTGCGTCTCCTGACATATACCTCTTTAGCAAACATAACCGTACAAAGATAGCAAAAAAAGTAATTGCCCAATCCGACACAAGGCAAACCGGCACCCGCCACGCATCCCAGGTTCTTCTATCATGATGGCAAAGGCACTGTCAATCCAAAAATCACGATGTGCAACGGCTATCTCTTCCGCAGCGCCTTTGCGAGCAGAAACGCGGCCGCGAGTGCGACGATATCAACGCAAAGCCCGATCCATGAGAAGTCCACAAAACGCGGCCTTATCCTTCCGTCAAGGGACGAGGACAGCACCAGACGGGCAGGGAAGATGTATTTCGGAAGATTAAAGCTTTCATCTTGAGGATAATCCAGCCTCATAGTCTTGACGGTCCTGTATGTGCCAGATTCGAGTGCCCAGAAGTCCTCGCCTTCACTGTCGCTGACCCGTACCGTATGGTTGATTATATCTCCCACGAGCAAGACACTCTGCTTTGTGACATCTGCTCTCACATCAGTAGGTATAATTCTTCTCAGGCTATCCAAAATATAGAATCGGCCTTCACGGTCGAAAAGATAAGCGAGTGAAGCCCTATTCTCATTTTCCGTAATGAAGATATGCTCTATTTCAAGACCTCCGGTCGGGATCCCCTCAACGAAAGGCTTTCCTCCGGCAAGTTTGAGATGGAACAGCCGTCCGTCCGCATCGGTCAGCATATATCCTTCGTCGTAGGCTTTGCGTGTGCTCGGGTTGCCGGATACTATTCCGGCCGGGAAGCGGAAGCCTGCTGAATCCAGAGCCTCATTGAAGGCCAACTCCAACTCCATGGCGTTTCTATTTTTGGACATCTCTATGATACGGACTCCGTCCCGGCGGGCCACAAGGGCATACTCCGGGTCTTCAAGTTCGAGGCGAAGAGGTTCGGATTCCAATAACATATAGACATTCATCTCCGGGATGTTGACATCCTTAGGGGAGGTCGAGAAAAAGATGTTATTGGACTCTATCTGATCCGCCGTGTATTGCCTGCCGTTTATAGTCTCATGGATTTTGTTGCGACTGCTCAGCACGCGGTAGTAGAAAAACGGCAGTACGCTGTCAGCGTATTCCCGACCATGGGTGTCCTTGAATATGAAATCTCCCCCGGAGCGATCCTCAAGGGATACGAAATCTTCGGCGACACAACTGTAAAGGGTGAATGGTGTCGAATACGGCTCAGCCGTGATGATGTACCAGAGTCTCGGCAGCAGCCAGATTGCAAGCATGGCGGTGATGACCGCAAGGTAGATATTTCCTGTCTTTCTCATTGTACCCCGTCTTTAAATCTTCTTACACTATAGTGGATGAGCGGGAAGGCCGCAAGCGTAGTGACTGTCGCCAGGGGAAGTATCCCGCGGCTGTAACCCATCATCTGGGGTGAAAGGAAGAATGTGCTCAACAGTGCGGGCATCA
>HF986312.1:2148-7842 GCA_000432655.1 Bacteroides sp. CAG:1060 | reverse complement strand
AGTGCGAGCATCAATACAGTCTCGAATATTCTCATCCTCCAGGCGGGCTCAAGCATTATCGCCCCCGCCCATATATATGCGCACAAGCCGGCACAATACCATGTAATAAGCGAGAAGAGGATTCTCCACACTATGTCGGCCACCAAATAATGTCCCAGGAAAATGCCGAGCGATGCGGCTTGGACAATGAAAAGCACCAGCAGCACGCCTATACCGTATCCCTGCATCACCGACACTGTCCTGAATTGTGGCATCGGCAGATGCAGCGTGAGTTTAAGGCATTTGCGGAATGTCTCAGGAATGAACTGTGCCGCGGCGAGGGCAAGCCCGCATATTACCGGGAGGTAGATGAGGTTGTCAACCAAAATCGAATATTTCCCGACAGCGTATGACCAAAGGAAGTCGTATCCATGCAGGGATGCGTTCTTAGCGAGCGCCAGGAAATCGTAGGCGGTGAATCCGGCCATCATCATCACCAGACACATTATGGCTGTCCCGGTCTTCAGCCATTCTTTGTATATCATTGACTTGAACATAATCAGTACTTTCCTGTGAGTCCGATGAATGCGTCTTCGAGGTTCATGTATTCAGCCTTGAGATTATCCGTGCGGATACCTTCTGCATCAAGCAGGCCGCGGATTTCTTCGGGCGTGGCGAAAGAGTAGAGTTCAGAGCGACCCCGATATTCCAACGGATGCAGAATCTTGTCAGAAGGGTGCGGAGCCGCACCGGTGTAGGTATACTTGAGGAGACAGCCGGTGAGTGCGCTGATTCTGCCGTGGAAGAGGATTCGTCCATAGTCCATGATGATGCAGTCATCCACAAGTTTCTCCACATCCTGTATAATATGCGAGGTCATGAACACCGTCTTCCCCTCGGACTTGGCGTAGTCGCGCAGATACTCGATAAAGAGTCTGCGGTAGCCTGGATCAAGTCCGAGAGAAAAGTCGTCCAGCACGAGCAGGTCGGCATTTTGGGCCAGTATGAGTCCCAAAGCCACCTGAGATTTCTGTCCATTGCTCATATTGGAAATCTTCTGGCCCGGGGCCACCTTGAGTCTGGACATCAGCTCATAGTAGGCGTCCCTGTTCCACTTCGTATAGAATTTGGAGTAGAACTTCTCTATCTGCTCTATGGTCATAAACGAGTACTGGACATGGCCTTCAAGGAGCAGCGCTATCCTCGCCCTGGTAAGAGGGCTGATGCTGGAGGCATCTTCACCGAAGACCGTGCAGCGTCCCGCTGTCGGTTTGAGATAGCCCATCAAGATATTGATGGTTGTTGTCTTGCCGGTCCCGTTCTTACCGAGCAGGCCGGTGATTGTACCTTTGGCGACATTGAAACTCAGGTCCGAGTAAATACACCGCCTGCCATAATAATGCGTCAGGCCGTCGCAGACTATTACGTTGTCTTCCATTCTTGCAGATTTTGCCGCAAAGATAGACTGAATGCGGGCATAATTGAACTGCCGAGTCTGCAAAATCCCTATAAATTGGGATGCGTCCCCGGAAAAGATACCGCAAAATTGGGATTGCCTTGCGCGACGCGGCAGTCTATCTTTGCACCGTTTTTTAATCAAGTTGTAATGAATGTTCTGCTTTCGGTGCTCGCTGCGGCTTTGCAGCTTTTCTCCTTGTCGGGATTCGTCAGGGATGCTGCCGATTCCTCCCCTCTGTCAGCGGCGACTGTGACCGTGCAGAAGGGAGGACAGACATTTAAATGGGCTGTCGCAGGAGATGACGGCCGCTATGTCATAAGCGACCTTCCTGCCGGAAAATATGTCATCAATGTGTCCTATATAGGATATCTCCCTGCTTCTAGAACGCTTGTTCTCGACAAGAACATATCCTTGTCCTTCAGGCTCGCTCAGGATGCAGAGCAACTCAATGAGGTGGTTGTAACAGCTACCGAGAACCATGGTGTCACATCATCCACGAGAATAGGGGTCGATGCCATAGCGCACATCCAGCCGTCAAGTTTTGCGGACATACTCGAACTGATGCCTGGCGGAATGGCAAAGGACCCCTCACTTAGCGGACCGCAACTTATCAATCTGAGATCCGCGAATGCTTTGACTGACAGCGACTATGCGACTTCCGCCCTGGGAACCCGTTTCATGGTGGACGGCAGGCCTCTTGACAACGATGCCAACCTTCAGTCCACGCCTGCTTACAGCAACTACGGGAGCAGTTATGTCAATTTCGGGACAGACATGCGTGAAATCAGCACGGAGGACATCGAGAATGTTGATATCGTCCGCGGCATCGCCTCCGTCAGATACGGTGATCTCACAAGCGGTCTTGTCAACATAATCCGCAAAAGGGGCGGCAGCGATCTGCATGCCCGCTTCAAATCGGATATGAAAAGCAAACTCTTTTATCTTGGTAAGGGTTTCGAGCGGGAAAACGAATCTGGCAGGACCACACTCAACACCAGCATCAATTTCCTTGACTCCCGCGCGGATCCGCGCCAGACCCGTCAGAACTGGAAGCGCCTGCCCGCCAGTTTAAGGGCCGGTAAGGACATGCGCGGTGAACGTTATGTCGGTCAACTGACCGGCAGTCTCGACTATACAGGCTCATTTGATAATCAGAAATCCGATGTGGACCTTGATATCACAGAAGGCGGAATGCCTATAGAGACTTACAGTTCCGCATACAACAAGTTCTCCCTCAGCGGTGGCTATACCCTTAGGGCTCTCGGGGACTCGTCGTTCTTCCGCTCGCTGGAGACACATGCATCACTCTCCTATGAGCGTGACTTGATAGACCGATGGAAGCATAATGCCCTTGGCAAGGCAACTCCAGTCTCCACATCGCTTGAGCCTGGAGAGCATGACGCCCTGATAATTCCGGCGAAATATGACGCTACGCTCCAGGTGGACGGACGCCCGTTCTATATGTTCTTCAGCGCATCGGCCATGTTTTCAAGTGGCGTCCATAAGATCCAGACAGGTGCGGAGTGGAATATGGACAAGAACTTCGGACGCGGTACCATCTTCGACACTTCCAGACCGTTCTCAACAAGCATGGGAGTGCGCCCGAGACCATACAGCGCAATCCCGTCCACTCATCAGTTTTCCGTCTTCGCGGAAGATCACATCTCAAAGTCTTTAGGGGACATCAGTCTGGACTGGGTTCTCGGTTTGCGTGCCGAGATGATGGCAGGGGCAGGAAATGGTTATGAAGTCAACATGAAGCCGTATCTCGATCCCCGCACCAACATGCGCATCGCACTCCCGACAGTCTTTCTGAGAGGGTATAAACTTGATTATGGAATCTACGGCGGCATCGGGCGGCATACCAAGTTCCCTACAATGGACATGCTTTTCCCGGATCCGATATACGGGGATGTTACCCTGCTGAACTACTGGCCGGTGGAGGAAAACCTCAGGAGGGTCAATCTGCTTGTATACAAAATTGACCCGACCAACACCGCGCTCCAGCCTGCAAGCAACCTCAAGTGGGAGGTCGGTGCGGACGCTGACTGGAACGGCTACTCATTCTCGATTGACTGGTTCCGCGAAGATATGACTTCCGGCTTCCGTTACGCCTATGAGTACCTTTCAGTCGTCGCCAAGAAATACGACGCGTCCGCCATAGACAAGTCAGTGCTGACCGGCCCTCCATCTCTTGATGGACTCCCTTACCAGAACGACACCATCCTTACAGCCTATAGTTTCAACACCAACGGCAGCCGTACCCTCAAGCAGGGTCTTGAATTCAGCTTCAGCACACGCAGGATCAAGGCTATCAATACCAGAATCACGGCCAACGGAGCCTGGCTCCGCACCGAATACATGAACAGCCAGCCAGAGTACTATCGCCCTAATGTCATGATAAGCGGCAAACCGTACCCGTACATAGGCATCTATGAGATGAACGACGGAAGTTTCTATGATTCACTTGTCACAAACCTGATGTTCGACACACAGATTCCCAGTCTCGGGCTTATATTCTCGACATCGTTCCAGTGCAAGTGGTTTTCCGGACGCCGGTCGATGCCTGAGAGCAAGTATCCTGACTCCTATATTGACAAGGCCGGGACTGTGCACCCATTCGATACCGCAGCAGCGGAGGGAGACGCGGTGCTACGCCATTTGATCAGGGATTATACCGAGTCCCTCTACCAGTACCAGCGGACGCCGTTCGCGATGAATGTCAATCTAAAAGTAAGCAAGAAACTCTACCATGACAAGGTATCCTGCTCGCTGTATGTCAACAAGATATTTGATGTAACGCCCGATTATTGGCGTGGCGACGCCCTGGTGCGCAGGAGCGTGACCCCGTACTTCGGGATGGAACTTGATTTCAAGATATGAGAAGAATAATATTTGTCCTGGCCGCGCTTGCCGTTTCTGCCTGTCTTGTCTCATGTGGCAAGGCATCGGAAGACATCTATTCAGTGGTGACCTTAAAGGCCTACGCCGGAGACGTCACCCTGGTGACTATCAAGGTGGATAAAGCTATTGAAGGCAATTTCTTCCGTAATCTCAATACTGGCGAGGAGTATGAATATCCCCTGTTCACCAACGGTTCATGCACATTCAGAGTCCTCAAGGGAGTGTATATTTTCGCTTTTGACGGGAACGCCACACTCCCCGACGGTACAGTACGAAAAGTCAGGTGCTATGCACACCGCTCTCCAAATGATTCGGTAAATATCCTTGGGGATGAGATAACCATCGAATTCGATCTCCTGCTTCTATGAGAAAGTGTTTAATCATACTATTCGCCTTCCTGGCGGCGTTTGAGGTGCGGGCTCAGGACAGTCTGTCCGTCAATGAACGCACCATGATGCACATTGATCATCTTGTTGCCTCTGGCAATGCTTCTGCCATGCGGTTCGCCCCGTCTTACGGACTTCTCTCCCCGTACGTATCATTTTCTTCGGCCTCGGCATCGTTTGACTTCCGGCAGGAGAGCAAGGCCGTTGTCCCTGAGGATGGGGACGGCTTGAGGCAAGGCCGCTTTGACGCTGATGCATTTCTGCGGCTCAGTGAGGGTTCGGCTGTCAGCGGAGCGGTCGGCTACCGCAGGGCTGTCAAGAATAATGTCCGGCTCAATGAGACTGCGGATTTTGAACTCCTGCAGCCTTATGTGCTCATGGATACCCTCGGCGGAAATCTCCAGAATGAGTCCTACTTCTTTCGTGGTGAATGGATGCGCAGGTCCGGCAACGCGGTGTATTCACTCGGCGGCAGTTATAAGGCTGTCCATGAATACCGCAGTTTCGATCCGCGGCCACGCAACATATCATCCGACTTCAAGGCCTGTGCTTCGCTCGGAGTCGTTCTTCCAAGATGGAACCTAATCGGCTTCGCTTCTTATCGCAGGTACAATCAGGATCAGAATGTGACCTTTGTCAGCAACAAGGGAGCCAACACCACGCTTTTTCATGCCACCGGGCTTGGACTGGATTACTGGCGCTTCCGCAGCACCGGAGTTTTTGCTGCAACGCGTTATGCCGGGCAAGGGTTCTCCGCCGGAGTGGTCGGAAGCGCGGCAAAGGGAAGTGTGATAGGCGGAATCTCGTATGAGTGGCTTTCCATCACCAGATATCTCTCCAACCAGAATGATGCTCCGCTCACCAGTCTGGTGACCGGGAGGCAGGACGCTTTTGTCGCATGGAAGCCGTCAGACACAGCAGCGCTTGAAGTCGTGGTAAGCCATGAGAGGAGAGACGGGACGGAAA
>HF986312.1:0-2072 GCA_000432655.1 Bacteroides sp. CAG:1060 | reverse complement strand
GTACAGCCGTGACCGACTGTCAGCGTCACTGTCAGCCGTGTTGCAGTTCGCGCATGATTATGGTTTTTGGCAGATACTGCCTGCCATTGCATATTCCGGAGTATCGGAAGAATACCTGTACCCCAAGTCACACATATCTTCCACCTCCGTGGATGCCATGTGCGGGGCAGCCTTCAGTGCAGTTAGGAAGGCTTGGGCATATAGTGTACAAGCACATGCCGGGTATTGCATATTCCCTAAGAGCGAGTCTTCCCTGCAATGCATGGACAGTCACATCTTGCAGGCCTATACGGACAAATATGCTTTTCAGTCTTTAGATTTCGCACACCTTTCAATGCATGCCATGATACAGCGCGAACTTGGCATGCAGCTCGCAATCTTCTCCAGACTTTCTGCTTCGGCCGCGCTGCGTTCCTCGGAGGTGGCCGCATACATAAGTCTCTCAATAGGAATTTCTTATTAGTAATCATAGTTTTTAGAAAAATGAAAAAGTATCTTATCATCCCGCTTGCCGCCATGCTTTTGGCCGCTTGCGAAAAAGAAAAGGAGGCTCCTGTCCTCACCATCGAGCCGGTAAGCCTGGAGTTTACCGCCGAGGGAGGCAGCCAGACTCTGACTGTCAAGTCCAACCAACACTGGACCATCACCACCGATGGGGCTGACTGGTATACCGTCTCTCCTATGGAGGGAAACGGCGACGGAGAGGTCACTGTAACCATTGGCAGATACACTGAAGCCGCGACCCGCTCCGCACAACTGACATTCCGGACTGACGGCCTGATGAAGACTGCGGCCATCCTGCAGAATCGCCCGGAAACTCCGAAAGACCCGACCGAACTCAGTTTCAACGTACGTGCCTACGAGCAGGATTTTAGTATTCCGGCTCCTAAGGGCTTCACCTACAAGACTTCAGTCGAAGGAGAGGGAGTGACTGTCGTCTCCAGTGATGAAGAGAAAATCGTCCTGCATTTCGATGCCAACACCACCTCCAACTACCGCGTGGCCACGCTTACCGTTACCACCACCGATGACATACAACTTGAGAAGGCAGTCCTTCTCCAGAGTTGGAGGAACATTGAACCAGGTGAACTTCTCATTGAAGAGGTATTCTTCTCAGGCTTCACAATCCCTGAATCCGACAACTCCGATTCATCAGATGGCGACCAGTACTTCAAACTCACCAATACGACAGGAGAGACCCTCTACGCCGATGGGGTGATGCTCGCCATCTCTGAGACTTCTTCGCAGGTGGCATCCACCGGTGCTTATTGGGCCTATCCTGATCTTCCGGACGGAGTTGGAGTCAGTACGCTTTATGTGATACCTGGAACGGGGAAAGAAGTGGCCGTCGAGGCTGGCAAGTCCATCGTCATCGCCATCAATGCCCAGAACTTCCAGACCGAGAACGGAGCCGGATGCGACTTGAGCAAGGCGGACTTTGAATTCTTCGATGACGGGAGCGAAAGCTATCCTGACACCGATAACCCTGACGTGCCTAATCTCGTCAACTGGTTCAAGTCATCCTGGAGCATCACCATGCTGCACGACCGCGGATATGAGAGTTACGCCATAGCTGTAGCCCCTGCCGGAACAACTTCCGAGAGTTTCATGAAGGAGCATCCATGGGAAGGCACTAGGGTGATGGATTTCAACGGATACCACTTCGAGAAAGAAATCACCAATGCCTACATCATTCCTAACTCCTGGGTACTTGATGCTGTCAATGGGGCCGTAATCGAGGGCCTCGGGACCCTTGCCTTCAACGCCACCGTGGATGCCGGTTACACCAATGTCTCCACTATCGACCGCGACCCTGAGCGCTTCGGCAAGTCGGTGCTTCGCAAACGCGATGCCGACGGCAAGATTGTAGACACCAATAACTCCACCAACGACTTTACCATCAGCGTTCCCCCGACAATGAAGAAGTAAGAGTCAACATTTCCCGCTTCTCAACGAAGGAGCTTACGAAGTTGACGGTATGTTTACCGTGTCGCCTGTAGATCAGGATGACTTTTCGAGAGGAGGTCGACCAAAATGGTCGGCCTCCTTTTTATGTCTGCTCACCTCCGAGC
>HF986311.1:20329-20703 GCA_000432655.1 Bacteroides sp. CAG:1060 | reverse complement strand
ATTTCCGTATCAGGGCGCATGCCAAGAAGAGAAAGCGGCACTCCTATATCGTTGTTGAAATTCCCCTGCGTAGCCGCCACCTTATACTTGCGGGCCAGAACCAGACTCACCAGATTCTTGGTAGTGGTCTTCCCGTTGGTACCCGTAAGCCCGATTACAGGCAGATTCCCGCCATGAATGTGGGTCCTGTGCCAGACGGCCAGGTCACGAAGTGCGCAGTACGCATCTCCGACCTTTATTATCCTCTCGTCATCAGGCAGGTCCGCCCTGTCAGCCACGGCATATAACGCCCCGGCCTCAAGCGAAGAGAGCACATAGTCATTGCCGTCAAACTTCTCCCCTTTCAAGGCGAAGAACATTTCTCCCCCTTTTAT
>HF986311.1:0-20278 GCA_000432655.1 Bacteroides sp. CAG:1060 | reverse complement strand
CTGAATTTTAGCCACAAGATATATTCCTCAACATTCATTGGCTGATTTCATTATTCAAGTTATGCCGTCCCCCTACTTCACTCCGGTACTTCCGAAGCCTCCGTCGCCACGCTCGGATTCAGAAAGACTCCGACACTCGTCCCATTCGATACACTCATGCCTGGCAAGTACGAGTTGCGCTATACGTTCTCCTTTCTCCACCACAAATGGCTCGCTGCTCAAATTGACCAGTATCACGCAGACCTCTCCACGATAGTCCGCGTCTATTGTTCCGGGAGCGTTCAGCACCGTGATTCCTTTTTTGGCGGCAAGCCCGCTGCGTGGACGGCGGCAAGCCCGCTGCGTGGACGCACCTGCACCTCATATCCCTCCGGTATTTCAAGAAAAAGCCCGGTAGGCACCATCGCCCGCTGCAGGGGATCAATCCTTATAGGCTGCTCGTTGGCGGCACGCACGTCCATTCCTGCCGAGAGAGGAGTTGCATATTGTGGAAGCGAATTCTCGCTTTTGTTTATCACTTTTACTTTCATATAGTTGTTTTATTTTCGAGCCATGAAATACAGCACTGCCGCTATTATGGCAAACAGCAGGTTAGGTATCCACAACGCTATCCCCGGCGGGAGGGTGTCGGTATAGACGAACATTTCGCTGAATCGAAGGAACAGTATGTAAGTAAATGCCAGACCGATTCCGATACCGATGTTCCATCCTATTCCGCCTCTTTTCTTGCGGGATGACAGGGATACGCCCATAATGGTAAGGATGATGGCGGAGAAAGGAAGCGCCAGCCGCCTGTTTTTCTCGAGTTTGGCAAACATGGCGTTGTTGTCTCCACGCATGGCCTGGGTGGCTATCAGATCATTGAGCTGATTGGCATCAAGGGCTTCCACAGTCTTCTCATTGTTGAAAAGGTCTTTGATTTTCAGCTCGATGACAGTATCTATCTTTTCCTTATACACCACCTGATCTCCAAGTCCTTCCGAATAGTCCCGGACAAAGACCCTCTTCAGATGCCATCCGGCCATCGTACTGTCCCAGACGGCTGTTTCGGCACTGACCTTACGCACAAGCTTGTTATTCTTTATATCTTCTATCGTAAACTTGTATGCAGTACTGTTCCATTTGCTGAAAGACTCGATATATACGTACTGTCCCGGAGTAATCTGATAATGCAGATTCTTGAGATTGAACGAATTGGCGGCCGTCTTGACATACTTGGTCTCAAACGCGACCCTTTTCACGTTTGACTTGGGAATAACGTAGAGGTTGAGTCCAAGGGAGAAAAGCGCTATCAGCGATGCCGTGGCTATATACGGGACCATCATCCTCTTGTAGCTCACTCCGCACGAAAGGATGGCTATAATCTCAGAGTTCGCGGCCATCTGCGAGGTGAAGAATATCACCGTGATGAACACGAACAGTGGGGAGAACATGTTGATGAAGTACGGAATGAAATTAAGATAATAGTCGAAGATGATTTCATTGAGCGGAGCATTGTTCTCCACGAAATGGTTGATCTTCTCCGACACATCAAATATTATGACTATACCTATGATCAGCGCCAGAGAAGCGAAGAACGTAAGTATGAACTTCTTCGCTATGTACCAATCTATTTTCTTCAGTCCAAGCATCTTAGAGTCTGGTCATAAGCCTTTTTACGGTCTCGTCCTTCCAGCTTGCGAAATTCCCGGCCTTGATATGGGCACGAGCCTGACGCACAAGGTCCAGGTAGAACGAGAGATTGTGCTCACTGGCAAGCATTCCTGCAAACATTTCCCCGGCCACGAACAGATGGTGCAGATATGCTCGCGAATACTGATGGTCCACAAAAGAGCATCCTGCGGGATCGAGCTCCGAAAAATCATCCGCCCACTTGGCATTTCTCATATTCATGATACCGTTCCATGTGAACAACATGCCGTTGCGGGCATTACGGGTCGGCATCACACAGTCGAACATATCCACTCCTCTGGCAATACCTTCCAAAATATTGGCCGGAGTGCCCACTCCCATAAGGTACCTCGGGCAATCGTCAGGAAGCAAAGGGCACACAAGTTCCAGCATCTCGTACATTTTCTCCCACCTTCTCGTACTTTTTCTCCGTGGGCCCCCCTCCTGCCAGTCCGCCTATGGCATACCCTTCCGCACCTATCTGCACGGCGTGGTCCACAGCTTCACGGCGAAGGTCCGGATAGACGCACCCCTGGATTATCGGGAAGAAAGTCTGGGAATACCCGTACAGAGGCTCCGTTTCACGGAAGCGGGCGGCGTATCTTTCCAGCCAGCTCTTGGTCAGATCCAGGCTCTTGCGGGCATAGGCATGATCGGCGTCTCCAGGACAGCACTCGTCCAGCGCCATCATGATATCCGCTCCGATAATACGCTGTGTATCAACATTATTCTCCGGCGTGAAAACATGCCTGGAGCCGTCTATATGACTTCTGAAAGTACATCCTTCGGGGGTGAGTTTTCTTATCGGAGACAACGAGAATACCTGAAACCCGCCACTGTCTGTCAGAATAGGACGGTCCCAGGACTCGAATTTATGCAGTCCGCCGGCCGCCCTTAAAATGTCCAGCCCCGGACGCAGGTACAGGTGATATGTATTGCCGAGTATTATCTCGGCGCCGATATCTTCTTTAAGGTCACGGTGATACACGCCTTTTACCGAGCCCACGGTTCCGACAGGCATAAAAATAGGGGTATGAATATCCCCATGGTCTGTATGAACAACTCCACATCTTGCTTCAGAATGCGGATCAGATGCAATCTTTTCGAATTTCATTCTCCAAATATAGCAATAATCCCACAAAAATCGTTTATTTTTGTATCCTGTCGCTTGCGACTTGTGTACTGATGACATTAAAAAGATAATCAATAATGAAACAGAATTCATCTATCAGCATCAGGCTGATTCTTCTCAATTTTTTGGAATTTGCAGTTTGGGGAGCTTATCTGACATCTCTTGGCCGCTATCTCGGCGGTATCGGAATGGGATCCCAAATCAAATGGTTTTTCGCCATGCAGGGTATAGTATCGATTTTCATGCCGGCACTCATGGGCATCCTCGCGGACCGGAAGATGCAGGCTCAGAAAGTCCTCTCCCTCTGTCATGCCCTGGCAGGCGTATCGATGATTGCCGCCGGCGTGTACTGCATGAAAGCCGGTGCGGCAATCCAGTTCGCTCCGCTATTTGCTCTTTACAGCTTCAGCGTGGCGTTCTTCATGCCGACAATAGCGCTTGTCAACTCTGTGGCTTACAACGCCCTTGAGAAAGCCGGAATGGATCCGGTCAAGGCATTCCCTCCTATCAGAGTATTCGGTACGGTAGGCTTCATAATCAGCATGCTCGCCACCAACTTCCTCAAAATAGACGGAGTTGCCATGCAGGATTCGTTCACACAGCTGATTTCTTCCGGACTTATAAGCATAGTGCTCTGCGGGTATGCTCTGTCCATGCCGGCCTGCCCTACCAAGAAAAACGAAGGCTCCAGTCTTGCCGACAGCCTCGGCCTCAAAGCCTTCGCCCTGTTCAAAGACAAGCAGTTCGCCATTTTCTTCATCTTCTCCATGCTTCTGGGGGCTTCACTTCAGATCACCAACGGATATGCCAACACCTTCCTCGGATCCTTCGGCGAGAATCCTGAATATGCCGACACCTTCGCTGTCAAGAACTCCAATGCGCTGATATCGATTTCTCAGCTTTCCGAGACGCTTTGCATACTTCTGATTCCGTTCTTCATGAAGAGGTTCGGCATCAAGAAAGTAATGCTTATTGCCATGTTCGCATGGGTATTCCGGTTCGGATTCTTCGGACTCGGCTCCCCGGACATGCCGGGAGTGCTTCTGTTCATCCTCAGCTGCATCGTTTATGGAGTCGCTTTCGACTTCTTCAACATCTCCGGCTCCCTGTATGTCAACGAGAACGCCCCTAAGGACATCCGTTCTTCCGCACAGGGGCTGTTCATGCTCATGACCAACGGACTTGGCGCCACCTTCGGAACTCTGGCTGCCGGTGCAGTCGTGGATGCCTGCGTCTATAATGCCGCCGCTCCGTCATGGTCCACAGCATGGTACATCTTCGCAGCATACGCTTTTGTAGTCGGAGTGCTCTTCATGCTTTTGTTCAAGGATCCGGCCAAACGCCAACTCACGAAGAACTAAATAGAGTACGATAACACGGCGCAGGTGTGGCACAACCTCCAAAATTTGTTATATTTGTGTTGTGAATCATTTGTTGCTGGCCATATTTTCATTGTTGCTGTCCCTCTTTTCGGACAGCAATAGTGGTTTGTATGCAGAGGACAAGATCCGCAATCCTGAGACAAGCCAGAGACAGGTCCTGACATACCTCATTTCCGACACGGAGGAGATGAAGTCTTCCGTGGACGAATTCTTTCTCACATCCGGCGGCTCCGCCAACCTGTATAGTGGAGAAAGAAGCGGTGGACAGTCCCTGAAAACCTCCTCCGGGGGGATCAGGACAGTACGCAGTTTCAAGTCATGCTCCAGGCTTGTCAAAACCGGCAAAATTCTTGACACACATACTTTCGCTCCATTTCTATCAGGAGAGATTCTAAAATGCAGAAGTATCTTTTCCTACGAAAGATATCTTTCAAGCATTTGCTTTATGAGACTATAGCAGTTGGGTAAACAGAGGCTCACAGCGAGCCGAAAGCATATATTTTACACAACAACTAAAATCTCACAACAATGTATATCATCATGCTGCTTGTCGGCCTTGGACTCATTGTCCTGGGCGCCGACTGGCTTGTAAACGGAGCATCTTCCATCGCCAGACGGGCAGGAATCAGCGAATTCATAATAGGCCTTACCATAGTAGGGTTCGGGACGTCGTGCCCGGAACTCGTAGTCAGCATCACGGGGGCCATAGAAGGCAATGCGGACATATCCGTGGGCAATGTGGTAGGTTCCAACATATTCAATGTTCTGTTCATCCTTGGGCTCACAGCGGTCATCTGCCCGATAGGGTTCACTGACAAAAACAGGAAAACGGACATTCCCATCATGCTGGCTGTCACCGCAGTATTTCTTTTATTCGGCCTGGCATTATCGTATCGGAGCGATACCGGCATTTCCCGGGCGGAAGGGATTGTCATGCTCCTGATATTTGCCGGCTATATGTATTACTGTTTCAGGTCAAAATCCAAAGACGCCAAGGATAGCGAAGAGAGTACCCCGCAGCCGTTATGGAAATCCATATTAATGACTGCGGCCGGCCTTGCAGGACTCATTTTCGGAGGGGATATGTTCGTTGACAACGCCGTTATTCTGGCAAGCCGCATAGGGGTAAGCGACAAATTCATAGCCGTCACGGTACTGGCGGGAGGCACATCCCTTCCCGAACTGGCAACCAGTATCACTGCGGCGCTGAAAGGCCGGCAACAACTTGCAATAGGCAACATCATCGGCTCCAACATATTCAATATCCTGTTCATACTCGGCTCATCCGCCCTTATCACTCCCCTGTCATTGAATTCCATGACCATAACAGATACCGTTATGCTGTCTGCAAGTGCCATATTGCTGCTAATATGGGCGTACACCGGAAAAAAGAACAGAATTGACCGCTGGGAAGGCGCTGTGATGCTGCTGTGTTTTGCCCTTTATTATGCACTTTTATTCAAAGAACTATAATTCAGAAATCATGAAATCAGATAAAACCACCAATATCAAGAAAGTATTCAGACTCAAAGACATCACTCTGTCCCTATCCATTCTTGGCGCAGGAGCCTTGCTGACCCTATTTGTACCATCCTGGGGCTGGCTCGGCTATTTCCTGCTGTTTACCGGCATTTGCATGCTTCCCTTCCACAAAACGGGATACCGCCTGAAAGGAGAATCCGGGATATTTCTCAAGAAAGAGTTTCTTCTTCCTCATGAATGTCTGGGCGACATCGCAGCATACATGGAAGGGAAGACGGATACTCTTGACATCAACCCTTTTATGAAAGGCGGGCTCATCATGGAGTTGTACTACAAAAAGAGCAATTCAGAGATGTTCGGTCAGCTTTTTGACTACTATTCGGGAAAATATACAGAGCAAAGCAGCCTGTCGAAGGTAAGCCCGGAAAAGCTCGACTGTCTTCTGAAATACCAATCATAACCATCACTCAAAAAAGACCCCCAAAGCCATAAACTTTTGGGGGTCATATCCTTAAAGACAAGTAACTACTACTTCAGAAGTCTTGCACGGAGCTTTACAATCATATCCTTTGTCATTGACTCAAGATCGTACTCCGGCTTCCAGTCCCACTCTGCGCGAGCGCATGAGTCATCCATGCTGTCAGGCCAGCTGTCAGCGATGCTCTGCTTGAGAGGATCCGGATTGTACTCCATCTCAAACGAAGGAATCTCCTTCTTGATAGCCTCAAAAATAGTCTCAGGAGCGAAACTCATGGAGGCGATATTGAATGCATTGCGATGAACGAGCCTGGCAGGATCAGCCTCCATAAGCTTAATCGCAGCATTCAAAGCATCCGGCATATACATCATATCCATAAGAGTCCCCTGCTTGATAGGGCAGACGAACTTCTCTCCGCGAACGGCCGAATAATAGATATCCACGGCATAATCGGTAGTACCGCCACCAGGAAGAGTAATATTGGAAATGAGCCCGGGGAAACGAACCGCTCTGGTATCGACTCCATACTTATGGAAATAATAGTCGCTCAGAAGTTCCGTGGTCACCTTGGACACTCCATAGATGGTCTGAGGACGCTGAATGGTATCCTGAGGAGTGCCCACATGAGGGGTAGACGGTCCGAAAGAACCGATGGAACTAGGGGTAAAGACCGCACATCCGTTCTCTCTGGCAACTTCCAGCACATTCCACAGTCCGTCAATGCCTATTTTCCATGCGAGCTTCGGCTTTGACTCGGCAACAACGGACAAAAGAGCGGCAAGATTGTAGATTGCGTCGATGTGATATTTCTTGACGACTGAAGCAATCATCTCTCCGTCCGTCACATCAACAACCTCAGATGGACCGGATTCTTTCAATTCCCCCTTAGGTTCGCTACCAATAATGTAGCCTGCCACTACATGATCATTGCCATACCTTCTTCGAAGTTCCATCGTGAGTTCAGAACCAATCTGTCCTGTAGCTCCGATAATGAGAATATTCTCCATATTGATGCTGTACTTCTAAATTTAATGTTTTTATATTTAGTAGTACAAAAATAAGCAGATTTTTATTATATCCGAAGAAAATGTAATAAATCATTAAATACTTGGATTTTTGCACAAGAATGTCTAATTTTCGGAACGATAAAATATACGGACCCAATGTACGGAAAAATGAAAGAGCATCTCAGCAAAACTCTCGCTGAGATTCGAGAAGCAGGCCTCTACAAAGAAGAGCGCCTGATAGAGAGTTCCCAGTCTGCCGCCATTCTGGTAGGAGGGAAAGAAGTCCTTAATTTCTGTGCCAACAACTATCTTGGCCTCGCGAATGACCCTCGCCTTATAAAGGCTTCCGCAGAAATCATGGAAAAGAGAGGCTTTGGAATGGCTTCGGTGCGGTTCATCTGCGGAACCCAGGATATCCACAAGCAGCTTGAGAAAGCTATCAGCGAGTATTTCCACACAGAAGATACGATATTGTATGCCGCCTGCTTCGATGCAAACGGCGGAGTTTTCGAGCCTCTTCTTACCGATGAGGATGCAATAATTTCAGACGCGCTGAACCACGCGTCCATCATTGACGGTGTGCGCCTCTGCAAGGCGAAGAGATACCGTTATGCCAATGCCGACATGACGGAACTTGAGCGTTGTCTTCAGGAGGCTCAGGCCCAGAGATTCAGAATTATCGTCACCGACGGCGTATTCTCAATGGATGGCAATGTAGCACCTGTAGATAAGATTTGTGAACTGGCGGAAAAATATGATGCACTCGTAATGGTTGATGAGTCTCACTCTGCAGGCGTCGTAGGTGCGACAGGACATGGAGTAAGCGAACTTACAGACACTTATGGAAAGGTGGATATCTACACGGGAACTCTCGGCAAGGCCTTTGGCGGCGCCATGGGAGGATTCACCACCGGCAGAAAGGAGATTATCGATCTTCTCAGACAAAGAAGCCGTCCTTATCTCTTCTCCAATTCATTGGCTCCTTGCGTTATAGGCGCGAGCCTTGAAGTCTTCCGCATCCTTGGAGAGAGTAACGCCCTTCACGACAAGCTCGTAGAGAACGTGGAGTATTTCCGTGACAAGATGATGTCCGCCGGCTTTGACATCAAGCCGACCCAGAGTGCAATCTGCGCCGTAATGCTCTACGATGCAAGACTTTCGCAGGTATTTGCAGCAAAAATGCAGGAAGAAGGAATCTATGTAACCGGTTTCTACTATCCTGTCGTACCTAAGGAGCAGGCCAGAATACGTGTACAGCTGTCAGCAGCACACACACGCGAGCAGCTGGACAAGTGCATTGCGGCCTTCATAAAGGTCGGCAAGGAGCTCGGCGTACTAAAGCAGGCATAGTCCTCTTCCGGAAACGCATATCCAAAACAAGCCCCGAAGTTCAGAAAGAAACTCTCGGGGCTTGTTTTTCTACAGGACAGGGATTTACCTGCGCATGGACTGACGCGGTGCTACAAGAGGTTCGCCCGGAGCTGACGCTTCAGCGTCATTCTCGTCAAGCTTGAATATCATGAACGCCTTGTTGTCCTTGGTATAAGGTTTCCAAATCTCTTCTCCCTTGCCATTAGGGTCACCATATTTCGCAAAATTGGACCATGCCGTAAGCATTCTTTCCGAGAGATCCCAATCGCCATGAGTCCAAGGTCTCCAGCAATGCTCCAGAGACTTGAACACATACCAGAGATCTGAAGAGTGGAATGCACCCTTGAGATAGTCTTCCGGATGAGAGCCGTCATCCGGAAGAGGACGGGCAAACTGATATGCATACGCTCTTTGTCCAAGCTCTTCGCGATTGAGGCAAAAATCAACAATCTGAGGGCCCATATTCCCGGAATCGTTAAGGGTATAACCTATCATGAACGGCACCTTGGCAAGTTTGTCCGTTACACAGGCCTCATCAAAGGTAATCGGCAGGACATAGTTGTCCAGATACGGTGCGATAGGCATTGCGGAAAGGGCGCTGCGCTTGCCGGTCACAGATGTATATACTGTACCGAGAGCATAGATGGTCTCCGTAGATGCAGCACGCATTTTCTTAAGGTCTGTAAGTCCGGCCCAATCCATGACTTCCTTTATGCTCTTCTCGGCCTGCTCAAGGGTAAGATGACCCTGCGAAGTCATTCGGCCGCCTGCCGATACTGTCTTTCCGGATGCACGCGGATCCACAAGACCGCTGCCGCTCATCACCACAGCCTTATTGAACAGTCCCGCGGTCAAAGGAGATGTGGAAAGGAATTTCACACTGCGTGAACCTGCACTTTGTCCGAATATCATCACATTGTCAGGATCTCCTCCGAACTGGGCGATATTATTTTTCACCCACTTCAACGCAGCTATCTGATCAAGCGTACCCCAGTTGCCGGTAGCATGCTCAGGGTCTTCCGCAGAAATCTCAGGATGCGCAAAAAAGCCGAAAGGACCCACGCGATAGTTGAAGGTCACGAGAACCACGTCCTTTGCAGCCCACTCTTTTCCGTCGAATTCCGGCTCTGAACCCCATCCTTCTCTGAGTCCTCCGCCGAAAATCCAGAATGCCACAGGAAGTTTCTTGTCCGTCTGTCCCGGAGCCTTGGTATAGACATTCAGATAAAGACAGTCTTCGCTGTATGGAGCCTCATCGCCATAACCCCATTCGGTAGTATATCCGCCAGGATAATGTGCGGCCTGAAATGCAGGATGGCCGAATTTGTCACACATCCTTACCCCTTCCCAGGCAACTACCGGCTGAGGTGCGCGCCATCTGTTCTCACCAATCGGCGGTGCAGCATAAGGGATTCCCTTATACACATAAACACCCTCCTTCTCTGTCGTAACTCCCTGAATATCCCCGCCTTCGACATGAAGCACAGGGACAGTCTTCTCACCGGCGCAAGCAGAAAGCACCAGTGCAGACAATAGATACAAAAACTTCTTCATTTGAATATTTGAATTAATACGTATATCCGATATGGAAATGATACCAGTCCACAATCCTATCTTCAAGAATTTTTCTGTCACAAATATACTTTTTTTTTGCTAAAGTTCCATACACATTCCATCGGCAATTCACATCAGAATTGTCTGTAACCGGTATCTCGCGAAAAGTCTTGCAGTTAAGCCATTCTTTATGTATTTTTGCTCATAACCACAAAGATTCTGTCCAATGAAAGTAAGCTACACACAACTCAAGGCAATTGTCTCCATTGCACACGATGTATGCGTCTATTTTAATTGAAACAATCACAATCAATATGAAACGACTCCTCATGCTGTCTTTGCTGCTGTGCGCAGCAGTATTTGTATCCTACGCCCAGCCGAAACTGAAAAAAATCAACGCCAACACCGCACATATCGTTTCCAACGGCCGGCCTATGCTGCTCATTGGAGGTGAAATGGGCAATTCTTCCGCATCCACCGCAGAAGATATCGAACGCCACTTCACCCACCTCCAACGGCTCGGACTCAATACCGTACTGGTCCCGGTATCGTGGGAACTGATAGAACCTCGTGAGGGTGAGTTTGACATGAGCAGCATCGACAACATCCTTACCAAGGCACGCAGTCACGACCTTAAGGTGGTTCTTCTGTGGTTCGGAGCATGGAAAAACAGCATGAGCTGCTATGCCCCTGAGTGGTTCAAAAGAGACACCAAGCGCTTTCCAAGGGCACACGCGCTCGACGCCCGCCCGGTGGAAGAGGCCAGTTCGCTGAGCAAGAATGTATTGAATGCAGACAAGAAAGCCTTCTGCCGGATATTGAGTTATCTCAAGGACAACGACCCACAGCAGACTGTGGTGATGGTGCAAGTGGAGAACGAAATAGGAATGATAGACGTACCAAGGGACTATTCCGAAGACGCGAATAAACTGTATCACAGCCCCGTCCCGAAAGATATCGTAGATTACTTGAATGCCAACCGCAGCAGCCTGCATCCGTATATGGCGGAAAGGTTTAAATATGACAGCAGCCACAAGACATGGGCTGAGGCATTCGGAAATGACATCTATGCCGAAGAGATTTTCCAGACATGGACTTATGCCAGATATGTGGAGCAGATTGCCTCTGCCGGCAGGGCGGTATATGATATTCCAATGTTTGTAAATGTGGCGCTCAACAGTCGTGGCAGGAAACCGGGGCAGTATCCTTCCGGAGGGCCTCTGGCTCATCTCATCGACATCTGGCATGCAGCGGCCCCGTCCGTTGATGTCCTTGGAGTAGATATTTATGATACCGGATTTGCCGATTGGACTCAAAAGTATCACCTGCACAACAATCCTCTTTTCATACCGGAAATAAGGCTCGAAGACAGGGACGCAATGTACGCTCTCTATGCATTCGGGCACCATGACGCAATGGGATTCTGTCCATTCAGCATAGAGGATTATCCGCTGTATGCCGGCAGCGCCAATGCGAGTTCGGAAGCACTTGACCTCTCGATAGACGACCAGCTGAATGCATTTTCAGCCCATAAGGAAGCCCTTTCCCCTATCGCCGCCTGCTATAGGCTGCTCAGAGAGGCGGAGCAACTTATAATCGAGCGGCAGGGCACTTCCGATATGGATGCCGTACTTCTTACAAATGACTGCCGCGAGCAGGAAATCATCACTCCGGACGGAATCAGGCTTACCATAAAGCACAGCTATTCACTCGGCTGGGAAGCCGGAGCCAGAGACGATATCTGGCCTGAAGCGGCCTGCATGATACTAAGGCTCGGAAAAGAAGACTACCTTGTCATCGGAAGTGGAGTTGTCATCACATACTCAGATGCCAAACATGAGAAAACATGGAAAAAGGGATACCCGAGAATAGGCCTGGCTCTGTGTGAATCCGTAAGTGTACACGGCACCGACCTCAAGGCTACAAGGCGTCTTAACGGAGACCAGACCCACCAGGGACGGCACGTGCGCATCCCGATGGGTCAGTTTGACATTCAGCACTTCAGGCTATATCGGTACTAGAAATCCAGCACCATCCTGTCAAACGCGATGTCGGCGAAAACTACTTCGCCCTCATCGCGGAATCCGAGTTCGCAGTAGTATGCCCGAACCCTCGGGTGAGTCTTGTCCACGATAAGCGACAGTCTGGAATAGCCAAGAGCCCGTCCCCGCTCTATCTGGGCCTTCATCAGCACGTGGCCAAGACCGTGTCCACGAAAAGACGGAACCACGGCAAGAGAGTCTAAATAATACTCTCCAGGACCGGTCTCCATATCGTAATTCATGGAAATCTTAGTTCCGCACTTGGATTCAATCGCCTTGAAAGTCTTCTCGCGGACTTCCTCATAATTATCGCCAGGATATGCCACAATACATCCGGCATCTACTCCATCCACACTCACAATCAACGCATTGCGATAAGAATAGAGCGTATCTTCCATCCTGCACACCTCTGCAAACCTACGATATTCCTCTGGACGCACATCGAAATCATACAGTCCAATTGCGCAGAGCACACAATCTGCAACGAACGCGGCATCACTCACGGACGCCTCTCTTATATCTATCAATTTATCATTCATAATATAACAAAAATAAGGAAAATACGTATTCCTTCCAAATGTGGTTCCGCAATCAAAAAAAGAATGTAACTTTGCACATTACATCAAAATACGACATAAGAGATGAAAAGATTCGTTCTGTCAATAGTTGCAGCCTTGTGTACTATTGCGGCATTGGCTCAGACTCCGACCGTCAAATGGTCATATACAGTAGAAAAAGCAACGGAAGACTCATACAGGGTCTTGTTCACCGCCAACATCGCACGTGGATTTCATAGTTACTCCACCAAAGACGAGTATTCCCCTACCGAAATTCTGGACGCAGAGGTAAAAGGCGGCTCCTTGATAGGAGCTCTGCAGGAAATAGGCACACCGAAAGACATTGACGGTTCTTTGGCATACGAAGGTTCGATGCAGATTGCACAGAATATCAGACTCACTTCAGATACGGCAGTATATAGCGGAACCATTTTCTCAAATGCCTGCAACGTAGGCAATTGCAAGCCGGAATACTACGATTTTGAAATCACTATAACAAAGGACAGCAAGACTGTCGCTACCCCTGCAAAGGCCGATAAAGGCAGCGACGCCGCACCGGCAAAGCCAAAGGATCTTAAGCAAGGCACTGCTTCGGCGACCCCAGCAAATGACAACGCCGCAGCACCGGCAGCTTCGCTTTCGACACAGGACACCGGTAGCGATACCGGGATTGCAGCACCCGCACAGTCAAACGACAACTCTTCGCAGCAGGAAAAGAGCAGTATCTGGAGTCTTATCCTGGAAGCCGTGCTTTGGGGATTCGCCATGCTGCTTACACCATGCGTATTCCCTATGGTACCGATGACGGTATCCTTCTTTATAAAGGGCTCAGGCACACCGGCCCAGGGACGCTTCAAGGCAAGTATGTACGGACTGTTCATAGTGCTTCTGTACACAGTCCCTATCTCGGTAATCATCCTTCTTACCAGAATTATCGGTGGAGATGCGGTGACTGCGGATATTTTCAACTGGCTTGCCACACACTGGCTTCCTAATATCATTTTCTTCCTGGTATTCATGGTATTCGCCGCATCCTTCTTCGGTGCTTTTGAAATCACGCTTCCATCCAAATGGACCAACGCCGCAGACAAGAACAGTGACAAGGGCGGTTTGGGAGGCATCTTCTTCCTCGCATTGACACTCGTTCTGGTAAGTTTCAGCTGCACGGGCCCTATAGTCGGCACAGTGCTCATCAAATCCACCCAGGGAGAATTCTGGGCACCTATGGTGACCATGCTGGCGTTCTCGATAGCATTTGCACTTCCGTTTACTCTATTGGCATTCTTCCCTTCCCTTATCAAGAAGGTCAAGAAAAGCGGTGGCAACTGGCTCGGTTCCGTTAAGGTTGTGCTCGGATTCATAGAGCTTGCTCTCGGACTCAAGTTCCTGAGCACGGCGGATCAGACATATCACTGGGGTATTTTGGACAGAGAAGTTTATCTGGCTCTCTGGATAGTCATTTTCTCTCTTCTCGGCCTGTATCTTCTCGGCAAGATAAGATTCGCCCACGATGAGAAGGTGGAAACTATAGGCGTACCGAGGCTTGCCCTTTCAATAGCAGTATTCTCCTTCGTGGTTTACCTCATCCCTGGCATGTGGGGAGCTCCTCTCAAGGCTCTCTCCGGATACCTGCCGCCGATAACGACCCAGGACTTCGTGCTCGGAGCACAAGGGACCGCCAATACCGTATCTATGGTTTCCGACCAGAGCAAAGAAAACAGGTATAATCTTGAACTGCCGCTCGGACTGTCCGGCTATTTCACGCTGGAAGACGGTATGAAAGCGGCACAAAAGGAAGGGAAACCGATATTCGTGGATGTCACGGGACACGGATGCGTAAACTGCCGCGAGATGGAAGCCAGAGTATGGAGCGACCCTCGCGTTCTGAAAATACTGAAAGAAAAATACATCATAGTGGCACTCTATAACGACGACAAGCAGAAGCTCGACCAGAGTGACTGGGTTACAGACGCGCAGACGGGGAAAGTCTACAAGGACCTCGGAAGGGCGAACTCCTATATAGCCAGGACGCGCTGGGGCGTAAACGCCCAGCCGAATTACATTCTGCTCTCGCCGTCCGGCGAGCAGCTCGTCCCGGTAAGAGGCTACGACTTGTCCGTGGATGGCTTCATCGCCTTCCTCCAAAGCGGACTGGATGCAATAAAATAATATGTTTAGCGAAGATAGTTTTTGCCTAAGCCGCAAATAATTAGTATCTTCGCTAAAATTTTGCACTTCCTAATACAAAGAAAGAATTTTAATGGGAACAACAGCCGTTCTATCTGCAATCTTCACCCTTCTCGCGGGCATAGGTATATTCCTAATCGCCTGTCAGATGATGAGTACCAATCTCGAATCCGCCAGTTCGGACAAACTCAAAAAACTATTCGCCAAGGCCTCAAAGAGCAAGTTGCTCGGCGTGGGCATCGGAACATTCGGAACAGCGGCGATACAGAGTTCGGGTGCGACTACGGTCATGACGATAGGTTTCGTCAATGCGGGTATTATCTCGCTTTCGCAGGCCGCTACCATAATATATGGAGCCAATATAGGTACTACCATCACGGCGCAGATTGTAGCTCTCGGTATGTTCGGCGGCAGCAATTCCCTTTCCACCACCATAGTATTCTCGGCTTTTGCCGGCGTAGGCGCCTTCATGGCGCTTTTTTCGAATAAAAGCACGGGGCAGACATGGGGCGGAATTCTGTCCGGATTCGGTATGCTCTTCGTCGGTCTGTCTCTGATGAGCAGTTCCATGTCCGACTTTGCGTCTCTTGACGGAGTCAAGACCTTCCTTGCAGCAATAAGCAATCCTATACTCCTGGTCCTCATCGGAGCGATATTCACCGCCATCATACAGAGTTCGTCCGTAATGACGTCCATCGCGCTGACAATGGTCGTGACGGGGCTTATCAATCTCGAACAGGGTATTTTCCTCACCATGGGCTCCAATATCGGTTCCTGCGTAGTGGCCATCCTCGCAGGTCTGGCGAGCGGAAAGAATGCCAAAAGAACGGCACTCATACACCTGCTCTTCAACTGCTCCGGCGTGGTAATATTCCTATTTGTGGGATGGATTCTGAATCTTGTGAGCGGCGGTTCGTTCAATTTCGGAGTGATGTTCGAGCGGATGTTCCCGGCTGCGCCGCAGACCCAGCTTGCCATGTTCCATACGTTCTTCAACGTAATCACAGTCTTGATAATCCTTCCTCTAAACGATTTTCTAGTATCCCTTGTATGCAAGGCCATCCCGGATTCCAAAGAGGTGGAAACAGTCGGAGGATTCCGTCTCAAATATGTGGATGACAACATGTTGCGCACCCCGCCTCTGGCAGTTGCACAGACCAAGAGGGAAATCATCAGAATGGCCGATTTGGCCATGGAGAATTTCGACAGAGCCATAAACATCATCACCACGCTTGATTTCAAAGAATACGACGAATTCAACCAGACGGAGGAAGAACTCAACTTCATCAACCGCGCTTTGGTGGATTTCGTTGTCAAACTGTCCAACAAGACAGCTCTCAGCGAGCATGACCACATCTACCTCTCCACCACATTCCGTTCCATTCGTGATCTTGAGCGTGTAGGTGACTACGCGGAGAACATCGTAGAATACGCAAGGGACCTCAGTGAGACCGCAAGCAGCTTCAGTCCGGATGCCCGCAACGAAATATATCGCCTGAAGAAGATGATTGAAGATCTGTTCAGCAATGTCATGGGAGCATACACTGATGAAGATATGGGCAAGATGGCGCAAGCCAATGTCATAGAGGAGCAGATCGATGACTTCACCAAGATGATGGAAGACAACCATGTAGCCCGAATGAATGCCGGGGTATGCACACCATCCGTCGGAGTCCATTACCTTGAGCTGTCATCAGATACAGAGCGTATCGCCGACCACTTGATAAACGTGGCCAAGTCGATACGCAGTTTGAAATAATCGGTATAATTATCTGGTCCAACCCTTGGTCCAGTCCGAAGAAGCGTCCACCGCTCCCCTTCCGTCCGTCATGCCGACAAACCTGCCGGTGAATTCGATTTTAGCATTCTCCCTATTGGTTCCGTCTGCAAGGAAGTTCTTGGATGAGTATATCGAGCTCTGTCCGTCGTCCACCTTTTCACAGAATGTATTGGAAAGACTCACGTTCTTCAATACTGACACCCCTGATGCAAGGGCATTGAGCGTCTGGACTGTCTCAGCTCTGATTCCCTCTGCCTTTCCGGATACAAGTACATTCTCAAGAGACACCTCTGTCCCTGCGCGAAGTCTGATTCCTTTTTTGTTGTCAGAAGAATTGTTGCCGATAAGAGTAATGTGATTCAATGTAGGATGAGCCACCGGGGTTGCATTGAAGTCGTCTCCATTGTTGTCGCATTCCATAAGACAGTCACAAGTCGGGTCCGTCTGATATGCCACAAGATATTCTCCCTTTCCGTTCCAGCCCTCCGTCCAGTCAAAGCTATCATCTGTGCAGTCCACCACTACGCAGTGGTCCACATTGACAGAACCTCCGAAGAATTCAAATCCGTCGTCCGCACCCATATATGCCTGAACATAAGAAATGGTCGTACCGTTGCCGACTCCGTAGAGAGAAATGCCGTTGGCCTCATGTTCTGCGTCAAGCTTGTATCCGCTATACTCCACACGTACATACTTGAGGATTCCGGAGTTGTCATTCTCCACATTGCCTCCGTACACCGCATTGCCTATTTCAGAAGTAAGCGACTCGCCCGGCTTGGCGGCTCTGTTGGAGTGCGCCTTACCGCAGATATGAAGTCCGCCCCAGGTCCCACTCTCCTTCTTTACGGAAGTAAGTACGATAGGCTCTTCAGCAGTTCCTTCAGCTATTATTTTAGCCCCCTGCTCGATAAGAATATAATTTATTTCTCCATTGTCCGCAGCCACTACAGTCACTCCCGGTTCAATGGTAAGTACCGCAGGAGCTACCACCTGAAGACTTCCGACAAGATTGTAAGTCTTGCCTTTTTCGAGCGTCAAATCTTTGGTGAGACGACCCTTAAGGTCTGTGCTCTCAAAATCAGGAGTGTTTCCTTTTTCTTTCGTACAAGCCACAAGTCCGGCTGCACAGGCGACAATCGTCATCGCCTTCATCATCATTTTGTTAACCATAATTATATTTGTCATTTGACTATAATGTCCATTTAAGTCCGAGCATTGCGGCTCTTCCCTGTCGCCAACCCTCGATATCCACTGTCTTACCGACACTCGGCACTTCCTGCACGAAGCGAAGAGGAATGTCAAGAATATTCTTCACGGAAAGATTGAGAGAAAGCCCTTTGCAGAACGCCCATCCGGCAGTAAAATCGAGATCATGCATAGGCTTCTGTATCACGTCTCCCAGTCCCGAAAGTCCCACAGAATGAATTCGTGGTCCCGTAAGATTATATACAAGCGCCAGGCTCAGCGAGCGTCCCCCGCCGAACTGCGGAGAGTATGTTATATCCGCATTTGCGATATACGGAGATGCACCTTGAAGCTGCCGTTCGGAATTGGTGTAAACACCGCCTTCAGGTAAAGTCACATCAGTGTACATCACAGATACATTGGCATTGAAATCCAGAGCTTCCGCAATGTTTTTCCGGAATTCAAGTTCGAGACCCGCGGCAAACCCGCTGTCAGCATTCTGGAAGGAGTGCTCGGGAGCACCGCCAGAGTAACGCTGAATCCTCTCAATCGGTGATTTCAGCCACTTGACATACACAGTTGCAGATATCTTGTCTGTGGTATTGTCAGGAAAGTTTTCATACCGGAGATCGATGTTATAGTTGTATGCATTTTTCAGAGCGGCGTTTCCTCTGAGCATAGCGCCTCCATATGTTTCCTGATACAGGAACGGAGCCATTTCAATAAATGAAGGTCGTGTAATGGTTCTGGACAGAGAGAGACGGAGCCATTGCCTTTCCCGAAGCACATATTTCAGATTCACCGCCACGAAAGGATCGAAAGAATCCAGAATCCTGAATGTATCTTCAACGTCATCATTATAATCCACTCTGCATCTGTCAACTTCCAGCCTGAGACCGAGATTGGCATACAGCCTGTCCGTAAAATTGGTTTCATACTCGGCGAACACCGCACCTACAGCGTTCCAGGCGGCATAGCGGTCTCTTGCATTCTGCTTGCGAATGATTTTCACTCTGCTGTCATCTTCAAGAATATCATTCACATCCATAAGTATGGTCTCATCGAACGTATCCGTGATTTTGCTGACATCATAAAGATACCGGAGCGTAGAAAAATGCCTGTCCTTATATTTGGCCGACAACCCTATCCGTAGCAACCCTCCATTGTCGAAATTACGTGATGCTTTGGACGAAAACGAATACTCGGTCTCGTCAAGAAAACCATAATAGCGATATGTTTCGAGATTGTTCGTAAAGAATTTAAGTCGCCCGCTATCATCTTTTTGGAAAAGCATCTGTCTGCGGTCAGGCTCCCTTCCGGAATTTACCGATGCGCTTATACCCCAGTCAAGAGTCCATCTCCCCAATTCATGTACGCCGGTAAGTTGAGAATTGGCAAGGCGATATACATGTTTCAGCCGGCTCTCGCCAAAAAGCTCCCTTTCCTCATAATCCACGCCGGTCCTGTTTTGAAAAGACTCCATCGCATTGCCGGCCAGAAATACACACAGCCCGATACGGTCATTCCTTCTAAGAGTCTGCTCGATGTTCAGCAAGGCTGCAACATCAAGGTCCGAGTCGTAACTGTCGTATTCAAACCAACTTTTCCGAGTACCTGACGCCTCGAATGTATTGAAATATGCATCTTGAATCACATCATAAGAGCGTTTCACCGCGACTCCGGCATTGACAGACATAGACTGCGCTCCGATACGGAAATTATTGCCTACGGACAAAGTCCCTTCCATATCAGGCAGCCATGAAATCCGCTCCGCTGCAAATTGTCCTCGGGTCATGCGAAATCCAGGCTTGAATACAGTATTCGTCCTGGAGCCGGCGGCGAGAGAAAATGACAACATCGGCTCCGTAGCCCCGGCTTTTGTAGATATATCCACATGTGCTCCGGAATAGTCAGCATAGGAAGATGCCTCATATACTTTACTGACAGTCACATTCCTGACAGTACTGGAGGGGAACATCTCGAGCGGGGCAAGTTTGTTGTCCGGATTAGGAGACCCGACCGGCATACCGTTGAGAGTCGTTATACTGTAACGGTCTCCCAATCCGCGTACAGTAATCCGCCCGGCATTCGACACCGAGATTCCGGTCAGTTTGGTCACACTCTCCATAGCATTGGAAATTCCCTTCAGCCCCATCTCCTTCGCCCCCATATTTTCAATCGCAAACGCACTTGAAATGCGCTCATTGTCAAGAGCTTTCATAGATTCAGAACTCTTTCTTCCCGACACCACGGCCTGCTCAAGGAACCCGTCATCAGCATCAAGTCCCACTATATATAAACCGTCAAGTGACCTGAGCGTTTTTCCCGCACAAGTCACTTGACCATTCAAAATATCCAAACGGATCGTTTTATATCCTATATAGGAAAGCTCATAGGATGAATTATCCCCGGAGATGACAAAAATACCGTCAACATCTGTAATCGTTCCT
>HF986310.1 GCA_000432655.1 Bacteroides sp. CAG:1060 | reverse complement strand
ACCAGTTTCGACGTACGGGACAAGCGACTCTTCTTTATACATCACCTGAATCCCATCCTCCTTGCCTTCAAACATGAAGATGAGAAACTCAGCCGTACTATTCCGTATTTCTATATTCTTTGTCATAATTTCAAGGTATTCCTGTCCATAACTAAATACTATTCAGTTGTTGCCACCTTTCTTACCACCTTTCTTACCCAAGTCCTCGATAGTTTTTATAGACAACAGATAATCGTGTTCCACATCGCTGATGGTGCGTTGCTTGTATTTGCGGTACTCATTGGTGGCGTGTTCCATTGCATCTTCATGAGAAACACTTCCAGAACTTTGCAGAAGTTTCTCTCCAGACATTGTCAGAATCCTATCCAAATAAGCAGCCCAGTCGTTCATGGTCATCGGTTGTTCACGCTCAGCCTGTCGCTCGGCAAAATCCAGATATCCTGAAACCAATTGTCCCATGGCACGAAGTTCTTTGTCGTCCAGATAGTTCTTTGCGGTCTTGGCCTCCATTAATGTAGGATGATTACCCTTGAAAGTCAACAATCCCATAAAATCTTTCTCTGCATCAGCCCGTTCAACGATAAGCTCCGCTGCCGTATGCCCGTGAATCGCATAATGTATCTTGTTCTGAACTTTCTTGAAAAACTCTTGTGACACGGAAGCCCTTGGGTCATAGTCAATACTTGTGGCATATATTTCAAGCACCTGACGATACATCACCTTTTCTGTGGCACGGATATCTCTTATTCTTTCCAAAAGTTCCTTCCAATAGCCTCCACCTCCCAGTTTCTTCAACCGCTCGTCATCAAGCGTAAAGCCCTTTACCATATACTCCTTCAAACGCAGAGTTGCCCATTGGCGGAAACGGGTCGCAATAATGGAGCGGACACGATAACCGAGCGCGATTATCATGTCTAAATTGTAAAAGGTGGTCAGATACGATTTCCCATCGGCGGCAGTTGTTCGGAATTTCCGAACAACTGAATCTTCCTGCAATTCACCTTCTTCAAAAATGTGCCTGATATGCTCACTTATATTTGATTTGCTTGTCTGATAAAGTTCGCACATCTGAGCCTGCGTAAGCCACAGTGTCTCATCTTCGAGCTTCACATCTATCTTTGTCTGCCCGTCACTGGCAGTGTATATGATTACTTTGTTCTGTTCGTCCATGATATATGTTTTCCTTTTATAGATTCATAGTCGTTACTATAATAAAATAACGGTACAACTATACAGTGATAAAAAACTAATTCTTGATTTGAGATTGAATTGATGCCATCGCATCATTATAATTGGTTTCGACAGCTCCAGATTTCAAGATGCCAGTCTCAAATAATCGCAAAAGAAAATCATTATATGATGGTCAAATATGTATATATTATTGGAGCCAATACAAGACTGCCATCAACGTATTGAGAGAATTCATCATAAACATTTTGAGGGTCACGTATTCCTAACCGATTGGAGATATACACCTCTGCCGCTACAACAAAAGCCTCGTTTCGACCTTCCCCGTGTTTTTGAGCTACCGATTCTTTGCTGCGATAAAAAGCATCACTATCAAGTTCTCCCAATTTTGCCATCAGTTCAGGTGAAAGATAAAGATTATGCAGGTTCTCGTGAATATATATATTCATGAAATTTAATCTCAACTGCTTTTCGATTTCCGGGTCAAGAATTAGCGGAGTGCAGCAAAAAGATTCATCAGAAAGATTGAAAGCATTATCAATATCCAAAACGTATATCTTGGATTGCGTATCAGGTAGAGCTTGTGGAAAGAAAAAATGCGTAAGACTGTCGTTTGTTGCTTCCAGCAAATCGTGATTCAAACTATAATTGTCAATATGGGACTTCAATGTGGGATAGATTGTTTCATTCCAATACTCCGAGTATCCGCTATCGACTAATCGCTGCATGACATAAGCCAGTTGAGGCTGAACAGACAGGATGCCTTTTGCCCACTTAATATCACAAGCCAAACTATCCAGATGCTGAATTGTGAAAAGGCATTTAGAAATATCATCTTTATCTCCGCCTATTTCAGAATAAAGATTACAAAGTTTAGATGCAGAGCAATTTGAATTAATCTCTGCAACATTTGCGATAAAGTCAGGATCCACACATAGTTCAGCAAACCGCGAATCATCTTTGAGATGGTCTATATACTGAGGCGAACACAATAAGTCAAAACATTTAGAGGTGTTGAATACCTCGCCGAAAGAATTAACTCCCGGAAATAAAACGAATAGTATAAAGAATATATAAATCCTTGTTTTAGACATTGTAATATCTTTTATTTTCATATGCAAATATAGATATAACATGCGTTCATTCGATCGATGAGTATAGTGCTCCGGGGTCGAGTAGATATATTCTCGCTTGACGGACCGCCAGCTCCGATACTACACAAGGCATGGTACTCCTTCCGCCCCTTTTACCCCAGCACCACGTCAAGCACCATCATCAGAGCGAATCCGAGGGCAAATCCTATGGTGCCAATATTTGAATGCTTTCCCTGGGAATAATCCGGAATCAGTTCCTCCACCACCACATACAGCATTGCACCGGCAGCGAAAGCCAGCATGTACGGCATAATTCCCAGAATAGAAGTAGCCAGAAGAAGGACCAAAGCACCACCAACGGGTTCCACTATTCCACTCAATGCTCCAATGCCAAAAGCTCTCAAGCGACCGTTTCCTTCAGCCCTCAGAGGCATCGAAATAATAGCACCTTCAGGAACATTCTGAATGGCGATACCCAAAGACAGCGCCATAGCTCCGGCAATATTGAAATCGGCAGCCAATGCGCCTGCAATAGCCACGCCTACCGCCATACCTTCCGGGAAGTTGTGGATCGTCACGGCCATGACCAGTTTCGACGTACGGGACAAGCGGCTCTTCGGTCCCTCCGTGCTGCCGGACGGGTGAATATGCGGGGTGATGTAATCAATGAGCAGCAGGAACGCGAATCCGGCCAGCAGGCCAATTGTCGGCGGTACGACTGCAGTTGCTCCCTCCCCCATCTCAATGGCCGGAATAATCAGCGACCACACGGACGCCGCCACCATCACCCCGGAAGCGAACCCCAGGAGCACTTTCTGCAGCATCACCGGCATATCCCGTTTCATAAAGAACACGAACGCCGAGCCCAGGACGGTTCCCAGGAACGGTATCATCAATGCAGCAAGTACAGGGTTCATTTTTTCATCTTTTTTCTCAACGCCTCATAGTATTCGTGACGCTTGGGATTCTCCGGGAACCACCCTTTGACAACTCTCTCTTCCTGCTGATGCATTTCGAGAATGCCCCAGAAGCAGGAGAAGGCGAAGCCTCCGAGAATGGTAGAAACAGTCTGATTGGGAACAAACAAAGAGGAGGTCGCAACCAAAAGGCCCACAAGCAGCCAAATCCACCAACTCCTCTTGCCCATATAATACTCCATCTTGATAACCGCCGGATGGCAGATACCGATGCTAAAAAATACGGCAGCGCCGACTATGATTCCACTAAAGTGCATTTACAGCAAGGTTTTATCTCTGATTCTGCTCCATTGAGCATTGCCTCATGTCTGAAATGGGCAACCGGAACAACAAGAATCTTTTCCATAGGTGCGAAGTTAAAAAATAATCCATAAGCACGCAATAGTTGTTTATCAAATGCCCGGCATCAATATCACACCCCACATGCAATACAACGAAGACAATCGGATAAAGATTAATGTTCCATTCCTATGAGACTAAAAAGTCTTGATAGACTTAG
>HF986309.1 GCA_000432655.1 Bacteroides sp. CAG:1060 | reverse complement strand
GGCGACCCTCGCGTATGACTTCTCCGATGTTGGGACCCTCACCGCTCTCGTTGCCTGCGCTCCAGAAAAGTACGGCAGGCTGGTTGCGGTCGCGCAGTACCATGCGGCGCACACGCTCCTTATACATTGGTGTGAAGCGTTTGTCGGAGCTGACATATTCGGTCGCATGTGCCTCTACGCCTGCTTCGTCGATGATGTAGAGTCCGTAGCGGGCGGCATACTGCAGGTAGCGCGGTACCGGAGGGTAGTGGCTGGTGCGAACGGCGTTGAAGCCAAACTGCTTGAGGATGGTCATGTCCTTTTTGATAAGCTCGTCATCCACGCAGTGTCCGTTGTCTGGATCCTGCATGTGTGAGCACTGGGCGTTGACCTTGATTTTCTTGCCGTTGAGATAGAATACATTGTCAATTATTTCTGTCTCTTTGAATCCCACATCCTGGGTAATCCGGTCAATGACATTGCCTTCGGCATCAAGCAATGATAGATGAAGGGTGTATAGATTCGGGGTCTCGGCAGTCCATTTGAGCGGGTTTGCGATGTGCTCAGTGAGCTTAAGATTGAGAGTTTCGCCGGTGATATTTCCGGTTTCGCTGCGGAACGAAGCCGCTTCTTTGCCGTTTGCATCGAGAAGGCTGGCCTTTACTGAAAGGCCCTTGGTCTGCGTGGCGCCTTCGTATTTGCGGACGGTGGCTGTGATACGGAGGTCGGCATCGCGATAATCCTTGTCGAGGTCAGTCACTACATGCCAGTCGAACAGGCGCGTCTTGGGAGCGGCATATAGATATACATCGTCGAAGATGCCTGCCAGGCGCCAGTAATCCTGTCCTTCGAGGTAGTAGCCGTCACTGTACTTGATGACCAGCACCGAAAGCTGGTTCCTGCCTTTCTTGAGGTAGGGGGTTATGTTGTATTCGGCCGGTTCCTGTGCACCCTCGTTGTAACCCACTTCATGGCCGTTGACCCATAGGAAGGATGCGGAGGCTACCTTTTCGAAGCGTAGGAAAACCTCTTCACCGCTCCATTCCGCAGGGACGGTGAACGTTGTGCGATAGGCTCCCGTAGGATTGTAGTCGCGCGGAACGTATGGAGGATTGGCTTTGAACGGGGCGTGTACGTTGCGAAACATAGCATCCCCGAATC
>HF986308.1:550-3210 GCA_000432655.1 Bacteroides sp. CAG:1060 | reverse complement strand
AACGGCCTCATATCCGCGGCGCTTGCTTTCTCCAGATCCATTATTTTTGAGATGGGATGCGTGTTCCTGCTTCCCGCCATTTTCGGGGCGGAAGGCATCTGGTATTCCGTCATTATCGCTGAAGCCTGCTCGCTTGTGATGTGCATCGTCATGATATCACATTTCAAGAGCAGATACGGATATTAGATTTCCCAAGGACAGGCAATATCGCTTGGCATACGCCAATCACCTCTCGGAGAGAGAGATACTGAGCCGACTTTAGGTCCGTCCGGTATGCAGGAGCGCTTGAACTGCTGCGTAAAGAACCGCTTGAGGAAGGTCTGAAGCCAATGGTGCAAGGTCTTTTTGTCATAGACATCGCCGTATGCTTTCCCGGCAAGGAAAAGAATCTTCTCGGGAGTGAACCCGCATCTGAAAAAACTATACAGGAAGAAGTCATGCAGTTCGTACGGCCCCACAAGGTCTTCTGTCTTCTGCTTTATCTGACCATTCTCGTCGGAAGGAATCAATTCCGGGCTAATCGGAGTATCAGCTATGTCCAGAAGCACTTCGGAGGCTTTGCCGGTGAAACGGTGTCGTGACGCCCAGACGACCAGAGTGCGCACAAGGGTCTTCGGAACGCTTGCATTGACGGCATACATGGACATGTGATCGCCGTTATATGTGCACCATCCCAACGCGAGTTCCGAAAGGTCACCGGTCCCGATTACAATACCGCCATGCTTGCCTGCAAGATCCATAAGAATCTGGGTACGTTCGCGGGCCTGACTGTTTTCATAGGTCAAATCATGTACGGATTCATCCTGACCGATATCGGAAAAATGCTGCCTTGTGGCCTTTACAATGGATATTTCTTCGGATGTGATTCCCATGAGATCCATAAGGGCCTTTGAATTGTTGTATGTACGCTCGGTAGTGCCGAATCCCGGCATCGTGACGCCGATAATGTTGCTTCTCGGGATACCAAGCCTGTCAAATGCCAGGGCGGTGACCAGCAGAGCAAGCGTGGAATCCAATCCTCCGGATACTCCGATTACCGCCTTGCGGCAGCGTATGTGCTCGAGCCTTGTCTGAAGCCCCGCCACCTGAGCAGAAATTATCTCGCTGCAGCGACTGTCCAATGCGGCCTCATCTCCCTGCGGAACAAATGGATGCGGCTCAATATAACGCTTAAGTTCCGCTTCGAAATCTGTGGACACAAGTGCACCGCAATCAACCTCCGTAAATTCAGGGAGCGGGCAGTCAGCTCTGTATGAATGCTCACGAGAGCGCAACACATCGAGCCTTTCTACGTCTATATCGGCACTTATGCTGCTGTCTTCGGAGAGGAACCGCTCGTTTTCTACCAGAATACTACCATATTCGCCTATCATGGAAGCTCCTGCCCATACCAGGTCCTGAGTGGATTCACCGTATCCCGCCGAGCAATACAAATACGCATTGAAAAGCCTTGACGAAGTGGCACTTACAAGACTTCTTCTATATTCATGCTTAAGAAGAATCTCATTGCTTGCCGAGAGATTGACTATCAGCTGTGCGCCGGCAAGGGAAGCGAAAGTGCTCGGGGGAAGCGGCGCCCACAAGTCCTGACACAACTCGACAGCGAATTTCAATCGCCCGCAGCAAAAAATCTGAAACGGAGACATCAACACGCCGTTTTGCCCGGCATAGGAGAGAATCGCTCCCTTTGGCGAAAGTGCGCGAGCGGATTCAAACCAGCGAGGCTCATAGAACTCGGCATTGCCTGCGAGATATGTTTTCGGGACAAGTCCGAGGATTCGGCCGCGTCTGGAGACAACAGCACAGTTGAAAAGACGTCCAGAGTGACGCACCGGAACCCCGAAAACCAGAATGCTGCCAATGCTCACCGTGCCGTCAAGAATCTTCCGCACTGCATTTTCGGACTCGAGGATAAGTTTGGAATTTCCAAACAGATCTCCGCACGTGTACCCTGTGACTCCAAGCTCCGGAAAGGCAATTACAGATGGGTTTTCCTTTTCAGACAACTCTTTAGCCATCCGTATAATATTATCAGCATTTACCTGACAATCAGACACCTTTACCACCGGCATGGCTGCCGATACTCTTACATATCCGTAGTTGTTGTGCTCCATAATCAATGCGTTTCAATGGGAACTGCAAACTTACGGAAAATTATCGGATTGTCCTCTGCGAAAAAAGAAAAAAAGTGAATGCACTTTCCAAGAATTATTTATAACTTGCGCTGTTATTTAGTATTATAGTATTATAGTATTATGAGCATTGACAGACTAGATTTGGTCAAAGAGTCCTTCGAAAAGAAGGCTGTGGCGGTAGAGCGCCCGACCAAAAAGACCTCCGATTATTTCGGAGAACTGGTATTCGACCGGCCGAAAATGCACAAGTATCTGGACGCAGATACTCTCAAAGCCCTTCTGGAGTGTATAGACAAGGGTGTCGCACTCGACAGAAAAACAGCAGACGGGGTTGCTCTTGGCATGAAGCAATGGGCTATGGAGCATGGAGTCACCCATGTTACACACTGGTTCCAGCCTTTGACGGAAGGCACTGCGGAAAAACATGATTCCCTTATCGATTACGACGGAAAGGGGGGAGTCATTGAGAAATTTGAAGGCAAACACCTTGCGCAGCAGGAACCGGATGCTTCCTCTTTCCCTAAC
>HF986308.1:0-487 GCA_000432655.1 Bacteroides sp. CAG:1060 | reverse complement strand
CCCCGCATGGGACCCTACCTCACCGGTATTCATTCAGGGTGATACCCTTTGTATACCTACGGTATTCGTCTCCTACACCGGAGAAGCGCTTGACTACAAGACCCCTCTCAAAAAAGCCCTCAAAGCCGTTTCTGATGCCGCAGTTCCTATATGTAAGCTCTTTGATCCGTCGGTAAACAAAGTATATTCATATCTTGGATGGGAGCAGGAGTATTTTCTGGTGGACGAATCCCTGTACGCCACGCGCACCGACCTGATGATTACCGGACGCACCCTGATGGGGCACAATTCTTCCAAAAATCAACAGCTCGACGACCATTATTTCGGAGCCATTCCTTCCAGAGTGGCCGCATTCATGCGTGAATTGGAAATAGAAGGACATAAGTTGGGTATTCCGCTCAAGACCAGACACAACGAGGTGGCGCCAAATCAGTTTGAGCTGGCGCCGATATATGGAGAGACCAACCTTGCCAACGACCAGAACCAG
>HF986307.1:6136-26678 GCA_000432655.1 Bacteroides sp. CAG:1060 | reverse complement strand
GAGCGGGTATCGGACATCCTGAAAAACACCCAGACCATCACTGGCACAACCAAGAAGGTTGTTGCCGGCATCGTGGGCGCCAATGCCGCAGCGGAGTTCTTTGAGAGCTTCAACAAAAGTTCCGTCATCAGCGCTGAGTCCGTTCTGAAGGACTTCGACCGCCAGAAATCCACTTTGGAAAAGTATCCGGTCCACGACCTGGCCATCATCAACGAAAGTATCTTCCGCTGCATTGAGAACGGAAAACAGGGCGCCGAGGACAAGGCTGCCGAAAACCTCCTGAAATATATGAGCTGGCTGATCCTCAGCGGTAAACGGGAGTCTATGGCCCATTTCTGCTCCATCTTCGAGGGTTCCACCTACACCAAAGCCAACCTCTTCGTGATGAGCAAGGCGTCCAAGTGCTTCAAGACTATCACCGACTTTATCAAGAATCTCTGATGGAAGATATCATTTCCCATATTGTTGAAGGATGGTTCCTGACCGAGCCTCTTCTGTTCTCTGCCTGGTGTACCCACACGCTGGCGGAGAATAGGAAGATGCATGTGCCGATGCGTACCGGGAAGATGCGTATTGAGTACAACCCGGACATCCTGGCCGACTGGACGAAAGAAGCAATAAAAGAACGCCTGAAGTTTGAGGTCATCCGCATCCTGCTGGGCCACCCGTACCAGCGACAGCCTTACAAGGCCAAGAAGGCGACGCTTGGTATTGCCAGCGATGTTACGATCTGTAGTAACTACCACAATATACAGTCCATTCAGTTGCCGCAGGGACTCCGGTATGACAGAGGTCTCTGCTTTGAGGAATACTACGTAATAGTGCAGACATATTTAGACCAGTTGGCACAGCAATGCATTTCTCCAACTTATGATATGGAGGGTTTTGTCGATGATGGAGGTGGTGGAGCCTCAGATGATGAAGAATGTAAATCACAACCAGATAGTCACCCAGACAGCGATAATGAGGATAAGTGTGTAGATAAAGGAGCCTGTGACGACCCTATCAAGGACTTAATCAAGGAAGCTGTAGATAAGGCAGAACTATGGGAAGAAGATCAGCTGGCGGCAGAACAGGTAAAGGAAGTCGTCCGCCGTGCGCAACGCAGCAAACAGTGGGGTTCCGTTGCCGGTGGGCTGAAAGACGAAATCGAGGCGACAACCATTGTTTGCATTGACTACCGCACTATCCTGTCCAGATTCAGGGCTTCCGTCCTTTGCAACAAGCGCCGCTTAACACGCATGATTCCCAGCCGCCGCTATGGATTCCAATACATGGGAAGCAAGCGAGATTTCGAGACGCGATTACTCGTGGCCATCGATGTGAGTGGCTCCGTAGATGACAAACAGGTGGACCAGGCACTGTCCATCATCAACCGATTCTTCAAGTATGGTGTAGAGAATGTTGATGTGGTTCTGTTTGATGTCGGTCTGCACGGAGAGGTCATGTCGATGAAGAAGGCACAGAAGTCAATAAAGATTGAGGGTCGTGGCGGAACTTGTTTCCAGGAGCCGATAGATTATTTTCTGGACAATCACTATGATGGCCTTGTTATGATTACCGATGGCTATGCACCCAAGCCGACACTTCCAGACACTTTCTATGGGAACATCCTGTGGATGCTGTATAATGACGAGTATTATCGAAAGAATTGCCAAGTATTACCGGCCGCACACCAGTGGATTGCCGAGTTGCCGAAGAACCAGTGTACAATTTTACCGCCAGTTTAGCCATGAGCCGCAGTAGATTCTCCGAACAATATGAATTCATCAAAGAGCTGAAATTGATGATGAAAAAGCACTCAGATATCGGGCAGAACGAATCTTTCGAATACCCGACAGTCGTGGAGTGCATAAGGTTCTCTGACGTGGGCGCGTTCTTTGACTTTGAGCGTTATGATAACGACATCTCGAAAGGGCATAAACCAACGCTTAACAGCAACCCTTTTCGTTGGAAGGACAACTATAAAAATGTTTTCCTCGACGCATATTTAGAAGTGGATTATTTTATCCGGAGAAATGGAAATATTGATGCTCACTTTGTGCCATGTATCCATCTCCACATGGCAACCTTTCAATCCTTATCACTTTGGTACAGGACCATTCCTCAGTTAATTGCCGGGTTGGTCGACATCATTGAGCTGATATCCAAGAAATCGCAGGAGTTTATCCGGGAAGAGGAAGAAGTCAATGCGAAGAAGCGAAGAAAACTAGAGGTGTTGGAATCTATTCCCGACATCATTAAAGCGGTGATGAAAAAGGACAAGACTATGTTCTATGTCACTGATAATGACGATGACACGATAACGGTATCATTCAGAATGCCGAAAAGGACAAAACTATCAGTAAAGATGAAAGTGCAGCAGGTACCCAATAACTTGCATTACATTGTGAACATGATTCTCCCGGCGGTTTCGACGTATGAGTCGGAGCATCGGTTTACCATTAGCGGGTACGGAAATAACGCAAGATGGAAAGAAGTAGAGAAGTGATACCCATCCAAGACATAGCCACCATCCTGCACGAGCTCTGCCATTCGGCGTTCTCCAATCACCGACGGAAGTTCTGGCAATTGCTGCAGGAGCTGATGGTCGATGCCGGTCTGACCTCAGTCACCGGTTATGTGGTCCCTGAACTGTTCGGGCAGCGAAAGGACTATTACATCACCATCACCATCATCCACGGTGGCCCCGACCTGCGTTTCCGCAGTTGCCTGCTGCATCCCAATATGTTCAAAGAAATAAAATCTAAAGATATATGAATATGCATCAATGGAAAGAAGACCCTGTTCTAGGAGAGTGGTACTACAGCTTCAAAGATGAAGATGGAAAAGAATGGACCATCAATCTAATTCCTTGGTATGAATGCATGCCAGGTCCATTCGAAGCGTATATTAAATCTGATGAGAAAGAAATCAGTTTATGTTTTCCTGGACGATATGTGGATGATGATATAGATCAACTGAAAAATGATGCCCTTCGTCGTACCGCGGCCTTATTCCCGAAAGTTCATTTCCCGGAATTATCGCTACATTTGTATCATATGACGCAGTATATAGCAGATGAAACACATTTCAAGGAAGTCATCGAACGGGTCGCAAAGGTAAAGAAATACCTTTGGATTGGGACAGCTGACATCAAGGACCTCTATGTGGAAGAGAGGCCCTTCCTGGGTGTGCTGGCAGACCTCATCAAGAAGGGGCGCGAAGTACGTCTCATCCACGCCAAGGAGCCGGGGCCGAACTTCCGGGAAGACTTCGACCGCTATCCTGTGCTGTTCACCGGTCTGGAGCGTGTGCTATGCCCCAGGGTGCATTTCAAGATCATCATTTTCGACCTCAAGCTGGCTTACATCGGCAGCGCCAATCTGACCGGTGCTGGGCTGGGGATGAAGAGCAGCCGCACCCGCAACTTCGAGGCGGGTATCCTGACCGATGACCCGGCACTTGTCGAAGCCGCAATGAATCAGTTCGATGCTGTATGGGCGGGTTTCAAGTGCAAAACCTGCGGCCGCAAACAGTTCTGCGCCGACCCTGTGATTGAACGATGACCATCGAGTATAAAGGCCATAAGATCTTTGCTTTCGCTGACACCCACGGGATGTATCGTCGGCTGCAAGTGCCTGTAGGCGCGGATGTCCTTATCTGCGCCGGGGATGCCTGTGAGGGATTCAATCCCAACGAGTTGAAGGACTTCTATGCATGGTATAACGAACTGCCTGCGAAGCTTCGCATCTTCGTCGCGGGTAATCATGACATGGTGTTTGACAAGCAGCCGGTTTTTGCCCGCAGCCTCATACCAGGCGGAATAGTGTTTCTTGAAAATGATGGGATTGAATTCGACGGCATCAAGTTCCATAGCGTTTCCGCACGCCCATACCTGAAAAACGCGGTCTCGTTACCGCCTGACATTGATTTCCTCATCACCCACGGACCTGCGTTTAGTTATCTGGACAGGGATATGGGCGACAAGAATCTTTTCCTGGCGATTGCCGGCGCCCGTCCAAAGTACCACGTCTTCGGCCATGTCCACGAGGAGGGGCTACAAAGAAAGGCGATGCTTGGCGGCACCACCTTTCTAAACGTCGCGTATTTCAAACAGCTTCGTTCTTTGCTCTAGCTTTGGCGAACTCATCCGGGTAGTGTGCTTTTAGACGAGCGAGGAATTGCTTCATTCTACTTGCGACGAATCCAGGACGCTCCTTCGTTGGTTGAATAGTAAAGGTGGCCGTCTATTGTGGTTGCAAGGAGTTCTCGGCCGGAGTCCTGGAGAGCTGCAAAGGTCTTGGCGTACGGGCCGGTGTATTTTGTAATCCAGGAAGCACCTTTATTGTTTGAGTAGTAGACGCCCTTGTCAGTGAGAGCAAGGAGATTCCCGCCGTAGGGGATAAGGTCGCGGAAGGTTCCGCAATAGCTTCCGGAGTAGCGGTAATTCCAACTGGCTCCGCGATTCGTAGAATACTCGATTTTGTTGTTTGCAGGGTTGATTCTTATCAACTCATTGCCGTAAGGGACTAAAAGTGGCATATCTATGTTTGTTAGTTATGTGCAAAAATAGCCATTCAGAATGCCAAAGCATGGCAGTAACAAAGAATTTTACCAAAAAGTAAACAATGTCTGGACAATAGCAGACACCGATATTTCTATCGGCTGCAGATTAGTCGCACGTGCAGGTCATCGCCAAGGTCGGTGTTTGTGGCAAAATGGACATGGAATCTCGGCTTAAGCGGTGCCGGGAGAGTGGGATGCTCCTCTTTGTCCAAAATCAGGCCTGTACGGGGGTAAATGGCCGCGCAAATGGAATGCATCTCAAGGAATGTGATTTCATTATCCTCCCCGGATGAGATTACCATATCCGTGCGTTTATACTGGGACAGGTCTTTGTTGAAGTATTTGACGAAATTATCGACAATATACTGCGCCCTGGCCTCTTTGCTCGTCGTCCTCGAGTAGAATTCAAACTCGCGGATTTCTTTCGTGTCGAAGAGGTATTTGTAATCCGCGTAGTCGGAATCCCAGCTGGTGGTCACGATGCTGTCTATCAGCCTTTGGATCTTGCCCATACGCTCATACTTTTCTATCTGACGGTCCTGCCGTGCGTCCCGCATCCGCTTTGCCCTGTTGCGATGCGCTTTACGGGCGTGGTAGATGTCCCATTCCTTCATCGAGAGAGAACATAGAAGATCCAGGTTGGCGGGATTCTTCTTTCGCTTGACGCGGGCATAGTTGCAGAACTGATGATATTGCAGGATTGAGGCCTTAAGTTCATACTTGTTCTTCGGCCTGTCATATCTGGAGAAGTATTCACCTTCCGGAGTGAAACCATAGAAGGTGATATGCCAAAGGATCCGCGCAAGAGCCTGGGGCTCCGTGATGTCAGCCTGCAAGACTACCTCTTTTGCAAGAGCCGACTCCCAGATTTCTCCTTCACAGTTGGACGCGTGCAGGTACCTTTCCACTTCGCAGCCGTCATCATCAGTCTCCACGTGCTCACTTACGACTATCTGCTCGCCACCGGCATCACCCGGAGTCATACGTCGGAGCGTGTCGAAGGCCTCTTTGAACGCGTACAAATTGTCTTTGACGGGGCTTTCAATTTTGATCAGATCCGGCACTATGGTGTCGAACTCATATTTAAGAAGCAGTTCTTTGAGTGTCATTCTTCGTAAGGATTATCGATTTGTGTTTCAAGGCTTCCAGATAGCGGTCAACATCTGAGATGCCGACTTTGGCAAGGACTTCATCGGCATCATCCTCGAAGTAGTCCCGGCATCGCTGCAGGAGTGCGGTTTCCAACGGCAGGTCTTCCGGTCGTGAAGCCGCTTCTTTCAATAGCACTTCTTTGAAGCTCGGGAGGTCATACTTATCCCACCACCAGAGCCGGTTCTTTTCCTGGTCGGAGAACTGCTGGACGGTAAGCTTGACTTCAATGGAGAAATCATTGATGCGCAGAACGTCCGGGATGGACCAGTTCATGTGGGTGCATAACGCGTGGAGAGCGTAGCAGATCTTGATATGCGCCAATTTGGGATGCCTCAACGGGCCTTCTGCCCAGGAATCCACGTCATCCATAATATTTGCGCACTCCAGCTCCTTGTCCGTGGCCGACGGAGTTTCGTCCTTCAAGCTAGACCAGTCACAACTGACATCTGTCATGCCGGGCTTATGCTTCTCCGTTTCTTGAAGAATGGCCGCCATACGGATGAAGTCTGAGCCGTAATAGTTGTCATCCTCAAGACGCAGCACCGAATACGGGATGTCGAATAGCGGAACGAGCTTGCCTTCCAGTTCATAGTCATCGTCCATATCGTCCTTCTTCATTACAATCAGTGCACGCATCATATCGGCTGTGCGATGATAGGTCCGGCCAGTCATCTCCAGCAGCATGCTGTTGATTTTCTCCAGCCTGACCACCTCGGCTGGCGTGCAGTGGATGTCGAAGAGGAGATTCAGAATGTAACAGCGGNNCCAGTAGGTACCGGCGTTCCACCTTCATTCCCTGTCCAGCCGCGACTTTCGCTTCGTCCCGGCACCAGTCCAGAAAGGGGCAATAGTGCTTATAGTCGACAGGATCGTCGGTAATGTCGAGAATCTTTTTCTCGAGCTGGATAAGTTCATATTTGAGCTGGACCTCGTTCATCGAACGATAGTCGGGCTTTTCTGCGTTCTTTTTCATGCAGCGAAGTTACGGCACGAAGATGCCAAAGAGTGGCAGGGGGATTATTTGTCTACATTATCGTAACTATTAAGTAATATATTGAACATGGCATTTCCATGCTCTTTAATGGCTTCGATACTCCATGATTTATTGAAAGTAAAGGCATGCAACATCTTTAAACTTTCGATAGAGCCGCTCCTTGAGCTGTCAAGAAATGATTCGACTCGCGCCCTCTTCTCTTGATAAATAGAGTTGGAAAGTGCGGAATTTTGCTCAGATGAAATCATTACCAGATTTCCAAAAGAATTTAGATCGTTCTTTTCGAGTTTAAGGGTGTCTTTCTGCAACGGCGTTTGTGGCGCAATATGTTCAATTGACCGATTACGCTTGAACACGTATTTCTCAGCAACGTTTAGAGCTCGTCTGATATCATTATTCTGCGGAGTAGTATCGTCTCCCACTATGAATAATTCTCTTCTTTTAAGCCAGATTTGAAAATCTAAACGCCAAAACCAGTAACGATCAACATCTTCATAATTCAGGGCATCATACTTGAGCTTTTCCTTAGGATGAGTCTCGTCATCTTTGGATTTAAGTGAGGCAAAAAGTATTTCAGGTTCAATAGGACTATCCGTGTTGACAATATCAATTAACATATTGAACCATTGATAGTACGTTACCTGAGAGGAATTAACGTACAGCATTGATTCAAACATTTTCAAGGTTTTTACGGCATCGTCTTTTTCGAGGAACGGAGTTTCCAAATCATAATCATAATCGCCCTGCCCGTCCAGAATCCGAATGAAATATACGTCTAAAAGAATTCTGTAACACACCAGCGTTGAGAAGAATTCCAAGATTTCTTGGTTGCACCCCTGACTGATTAGACGCTTTTCAAACGTGTCAACGAGATTCGCTTTATTGAAAAAGACCGTAATGTCTCCCGTATCTTTTCCTTTCTTACATAAGAACCTGTATAGGCACTGAAGGAGAAAATCGGAAAAACTCATTACGGAATGACTACCATCACCCGCTCTTTGATTCTTTGCAGGCGCTTTAGAACTCTCTTTTACGTTCTTGATGGTGCACCCACTGGCCTCTTCTTCGGTCTCCTTGAGGCCATTTAATAGATTATCGTTGAACAATTCTTGTGGAGAGAAACGGTATAGAATGGCTTTTTTAATTCTTTCTTTCATTCCACTTTCATTTTCATCATCCCGACGTCTTACTTTAAAGCAAGGTGTATCCATATCTGCTACACGATTCCACGCTTTTGTAAAAAATTCCTTATTAGCGGAGAGTTTATGGAGTAACTTGACTTTTACAATCTCATGTCCTTCTAGATTTTTGCCTGTAGAATTCATCCTCTCAAAGTATTTGTTAAGAGAAGATTGGTTATAGTTATCTGGCAGGGAGGTAACAAAGAAAGTCATATTCTTATAGACATACTCTGCATACTTTGTCCGCTCCTCGTCGGATTCGAAATGGGTGTCCAGATATGTTCTAATGCATTTCAGTCCCTTTTCCATTTTTTTGTTTTCGTAAGGGACGGATTCGTCATCATCTAAAGAGTCTCTCAAAGATGATGTAATCAAAAAAGAAAGGTATTCTTGATCATCCAGTCTTGCAGAAAAAGAAAGCCGAGGATTGCCATTATGCAAAATAAAATTATTCCAAGGGGAATAATAACGGAAAAGAGCGATGCCCATCAACATCATTACAGTGAAACGTTGCTGACCGTCAACCAAATCATTTTTAGCAGTTGAAGTAAGCATCCCAACATAATATGCCTTATCCGCTGGCTGTTCTTTTAGATCATTCAGCAATTGTATGATTCTTTCGGAATCCCATTCAAAAAGCCTCTGATAGAGAGGAATTCTATATGTTCTGTTGCCTATAGTTTCAGGCGTCAAACGAAGGTCAACCAAAGTGCTCATTTCAAAATTAAATTAGTAATACTTGGAATCTCAATGTCTTGTTTGCATAGTTCAAAGCAGCGTGACATTTCTTGTGAGTAACGTTGTTGAATGTTTGTTCGCGGCTCCAAAACAGGCATCTCTTTGATTACTTGAACTAGTTCCGCCAAGAAGAATGTCGGAGAAGTCGCTCTGTCTATCATCATAACGATATTGGTATCAGCACCATACTGCTGAAGTTGCCCGAGATGCACCCTCGAATACTCGTACCTGTGCATAGACACACGTTTGGATATTAACATCAGCGCTTCAGTCAAATATTGTTCTCCAAATTTCAGATAGTAACTGAATAATAAGGACTCTATTACATCTCTATACCACTTGTGCGTCTCCATATCCAAGCGATGGATGGCTTTATAAGCATTTGTTGATGTTAGTGTATTAAATCTGCTTAAAATTGTGTCCACATAAGCAAAGAAGTGTGCTCCTCCTTGAATTGACTCATTCCAATAGAATTGCTCACCGAAAGGAGGAATTTCGGGAATAGAAGGAGCTGCTTCATATTCGCGTTTTACATTGTATTTTGCATTATCATCCCAGGATTGCATTCTAATCCAATGCCTTAATCTGAAGACATACAAAGACAGAGAACGTACGTATGCTCTTTCGCTCTCATTATCAGCTTTATCTCCAGACAAAATCATCTTGTCCCACTTCTTTGCCAAATGCATAGACTGCTCGTTATTCTCTGTAATGAAACGTAGATGATGGGCTTTCAATAAATCAAAATCTGACAAAGCCTTTCCTCTTGAATTCTCATTTGAGAAAAAGGTATATGCCAAATCAATAGAAGAATCATTTAGGACAAGTACATTGAATTCGATCCCATTCCAAAGCCTTTCTGCTGTGACCCTTCTTTTATTGCGCCTTACTCCAGATAAGATATTCTTAATCAAGTACTTGTTGTATGCAATATAATCTTCGGCAAGTTTTGATTGGTATTTCTCGTCCAACAGAGAAATGCCCTCAATATGCAAAGCTGAAAGAATCAAAGAAAGAGTTACAAGTCGCTGTTGCCCGTCAATAATTTGGAAAGTATTACCTACTCTCTGTAGGATTATTGTTCCAAGACGGTACTTTTCTTCTCTGTCCAGATTCTGAATGTCATCCCATAGAACACGGATTGTTTTCTCGTCCCAGCAATAAATCCTCTGGTAATCCGGAATACGCAGATTCAGATTGAGCAAATGTAAAAGCGTCAAAGTATAAAGTTCAACTTCTCGGTTGTTGTCATTTAGTTGGATAGAGGCTTTTGCTAATTTTCCATTCTCTTTCTCAGTCTTAAAATAATCTTGAATGGCTTGATTAAATCGCTCTTGCATCTGTAGAAAGGTGTTCTTTGCTTCGTCCCATCCAAGTATTGGAGACTTGTAGCGACAAGCCTTGTAAGAATGATGGTCTGTTATCCAGAAATAGTCTGAATCGTTTGGGAATCGTTCCATTAGGTCCACCGCAAGATCCATGAAATCATCTTCTGACGTTAATATCCGTAGTTCGATATAGGCAGGCCAAGTGCCATCCTTGGGATGGTCATACTGGAGGATATAGCGTACCTGTGTTGCAGGATCTTGTTCGAGAGAAAGAGAACTCTTTAAGACCAGGCAGCGGGACCACCAATTACCTCCTCGTCCCCACCAGTTGGAACACTCTTCGTTAAATGAATCCGGAAACTCCTTCTGAATCCACTCTTTGAGTTGATTACTTATATCGACTGAACTCATATGTGAATTGTTTTTGCAAATATTGATTCTTAAACTGCCAAAGAGTGGCAGGGGGATAGATAATAGCCTACATGTCTTAATTGACAGGAATTTCAGCCTTGTTGGTTCGAAATTTCTTAGGGTAGAACATCTCACTGGAAAATAGGACATCACGCAATTCCTTTTGGGAGAAATGTAGCCCTGATATGCTCTCTTCCAGGAATTTAATAATAAGCTTCCCCCTATCAAGAATTGAGTACTGATCCCATTTTTCATATCCTGCAACTTGCTGTTCATTGAAATTGCCAGTTTTATACCTCGCCTTCTTGTCTTTCCAAGAGTCATTCTGAAGCTCTGAATTCTTGGCACCCTTGATAATTGTGAGGTTTCCGATTGAATTAACCAGGATGACAGAGGCCCTCCACTTGGAATCCTCTACTATTCCTTCCCTGTAATCCTCCATTTCTTTGGCCCAATGTGCTTCCCAGGACTGTGGCATGATATGCTCGATGCTAACATCATAGAAATCTTTCCAACTCACATTGCTGGAATACTCGTTGTAGACTTTTTCTTTTAAATAGTTCTCATAGGAGAACAACAAATACTTCAGGCCGCTCCAACGATGATATCCCTTAGCCCCGTTGGTGTATCCAAACAGCCATCTGAATCCGGCAATAACGGCTTGCTGGTCACACGGCCGTTGGAGACGCTCGCGTAAATCATCGGCCACTCTCGAGAGATTTACGGGATCCTCGTAAATATCCCTAGCGAAATTGGCAATATCCCAATTGCTTATGACGTTTAGACCGGGGATGCTGCTCCTGAACAATGCTTTTTCCGTAAGTGTCAAGCATTCTTGGCTCTTCGCTTCATACTGAACCTTTGCGCTGTTCAGTGTCGCCAGGAAGATTTTTACCTCTTTCGTTCCATTCATGAGCGTGATTCTCTTGACCATGTCCGACTTGGGATTATTGATTTCGTACCAATCTCTTGAGAACTCCGACAATTTGCCTATAAAGTTGTCAATCTTCTTATAATTAACAGGTTCCTCGTTTTCGGATGATTCAGAAACGTCTTTCTTATATTGCGATGCGCGGTTACAGAACATCTCAAACACCTTTTTTTCTGCCTGCTGCTCAGAGAATGTAGAACTTTCCGGCTTTCTGTATAGCGAAAGGAAAGCAGAAAGAAAAACATCTTCATCAAGGATTACATATGGATTCCGCGCCAACTCCGTATATATTGTTGACCATGCGGAATTGATGTTACTATGGAGGACGAGAACCTCGTTTCTATCGAGGAATCTGTTACAGAGATAAACGAGACGATTTTTTAGTTTTTCCAAGGTTGTCAATGGCTTCCCTCTGTTATTCATCGTCTCGAACACTGCCTGAACATCCAGATCCTTTTCAATTTTTCTCTCGTCAAAAATGAGGGCGGTTTGGAGTTTCCGGTACAATTCTTCAAGAGATTCTACGCCTCCGGCCTCACGTAAGGCCTTGATTTTTTTACTGAAGAATTCTTTCGCGAAAAGAAGATTACGGGTATATACGTTATCGGGATCCGGCGGCAGAATGGCAGATGAATCTCCGAAAATCTTATTGATGAGAAACGCCCGATTATTCTCATCGTATAGGAACTTGTAGCACCTCAGAGAACCGTTCTTATGCGTGAAGTAGATAAACTTCTTATACAAATCTTCACGGGTATCCTGGCCCAGCCCTTCTTCCGGAGCAAGCGCAATCAATTCATTCATCAGCAAGACAATGCTGGTCAACCGTTGCTGGCCATCGACGACACTATAAAAGTCATATTCCCCGTCCATCCACCTCTCTGTTTTGGGTATCTCTGAAGAAGACATAGCCTTGAGGAAGATAGTCCCGGTGTAATGATTGATATACTTACCGTCAGCTCCTCGTTTGATATCTGTGATATCATCCCATAGTTCATTCAATTGGCGCTCACCCCAGGAGTACCCCCTTTGATAATTCGGGATACGGAACATCTTGTCCCTGAAAAGATTGATAAGGTTTACTGTTTCTGCCATTGTTGTTGTATTTTATTGAATTTTACGTGTGCAAAGAAAGGTATTTAATCTGCCAAAATATGGCATTATTGGTTATCCGCATACAAAGATGGCGTTTTTTGCTGGACTTTGGCCCAGGAATCCGCCTCGGCTCCGTGATAAAAGCCGTCAGTGCACTGAATACAGGCGGACGTTTTGATGACACGGTCTCGCTGGTCTATTCTCAGGATGACAATCGTTGCCCTGACTGGCGTCGCTATCGTTTCACTTTGGCTGCATTATGCCAATTCTATCATCGCCGGCGGACCTATGATGATGGGAGGGAAACTCGGATTATGGCTTTCCGGGAAATGTGAAGAATGGACTGGAAGCAGGAGAATTTCGTTTTTTATCAACAAACCCTATGTCCGGGAGATTGTGAAAGAGAAGATTGTTGAAGTGAAAAAACCGGTTCCGGCAAAACCTGGAAAAGAGCCTAAGGTGCAACCAAGCAGGGAAAGTCTGTCGGACTGAATGTCATAGTGACCTCTTTACTCTACGCCAAACGGCCAAGTGAATTAAAACTTGTGTTCATTGACCCCAAGAAAACGGAGGTTGGCGGGTACTCACGCCCGAAGTATCATGTCATTTGTGGGACAGGAGATTTTAATATGAGGGAATAAAAACAAGTTTTCAGAGGAGATAGATTTCTATCATTGCGGTCAAGGAAAGTCCTATCTGCCACATTTCGGCAAGAAGATACCATACCTTTGTCGCCAGAATGATAAACAAATCCGCATTATGGCTGACTCAAAAGACAAATACACTGTAATATCCGCGATAGCGGAAATCGTAAAGACCGCCTTATATGAGGAGGAGGGGAGACTCGGAGATACATCAGAATACTATAGGTTTGACGAGAAGTTGATGATGGAGGTTAGTAAGCCGGCAGAGTTTCTTGCAGGGGAGATGGCGATTAGTACGAAGCAAGCCGTACTATTTTCCATTATTGTAGAGATTTCCAGGTGTGATGATTTTTCTAAAAAGGATCTGGCAGATAAACTCAAAACCAGTTTTGTCCAGTTGTTATCTTATGAGGATGATCTGAGGGCTCTTGAAGGAGCGCTGATCATAAAAAGAGGACGTTGGGGCAATATACGTGTTGGAGAAGAGGTTCTGCGATGCCTGGAAAAAAATAAAGCATTTAAGAAACCGGCTGTCACCAATCTTGAAACCGTTACAATCTTGTCCAGAATAATCCGCTTGTTCAGTGAACTTAAAAATGAAGAAGTCGAATGTGGGATGGCCTTGAACGAAATGGATGCAATGATATTGGCAAATCCTGGAACAAGTATCGCTAAGGCCGCGAATAAATACGGAATACTGAAAGAAGGGGCCAAAGGGGACGATGAGTATGAAGAAGATGCAGGATGGGATTCTTTCAATAATCTGGATTATGTGGATAGTATGTGCCCGGCTGAAAGAATGCTCTTTTATGCCTTATGTTTCAGATATCAAGAATACGATGATGATTGTTGCGGCTGGTGGTGCTTCCGGGATTTTTTTGACAGTTGCACAATGGAAACCATGCAGCGGTATTACAAATATGAAGGGCTGAAACTGCAAGAGAAAGGTGTTGTTACATACGCTTCTCGTGATGGTATGCTCGTCAAAGATAATTTTAAACTCGCAGATTCGGTAAAGGAGGAGATTTTTGCTGATTGTGGCGGGTTACATGAGGGAGCTCCGATGCCCGGCTTACTCAAATATGACTCCCTTGAAGAAAAGCCGTTGTTCTATGATCGTCCGGTGAAAGAGGGTCTGAGCACACTTAATGATCTTCTCTCTGAGAAACGATATGCCGAAGTTAGGAAAGCCTTGGAAGACAAGGGTATGCGCTCCGGCTTCACATGCCTTTTCTATGGAAGTCCAGGCACCGGCAAGACGGAGTCCGTGTACCAGTTGGCAAAGAAGACCGGACGTGACATTATCATGGCGGATGTATCCAAACTTAAGAGCAAGTGGGTCGGTGAAAGTGAGAAAAACTTAAAGAGGCTCTTCTCTAACTACAAGAGCCTTGTTGAGTCTACCTCTGTTACACCAATACTGCTGTTCAATGAGGCTGATGCTATCTTTGGCATCAGGAAATTCGGGGCAGAAAGTGCCGTTGACAAAATGGAAAACAGTCTTCAGAACATCATTCTTCAGGAGATGGAAAATTTGCAGGGAATTCTGATAGCCACTACAAACCTTACCGAGAATCTGGACAAAGCATTTGAGCGCCGTTTTCTTTACAAGGTGAAGTTCTCCAATCCTTCCGTGGATGTCAAGTGCCAGATTTGGAATGCTATGATGCCGCAGCTGCCTGAAGTCGATGCTCACTTCCTCGCTGAAAAGTTTGACTTCAGCGGCGGTCAGATTGAAAACGTGGTCCGCAAAAAGACCATCCAGGCAATCCTAACCGGTCGGGAGCCGGAGATGAAGGATCTGCTGACTTTCTGTTGTGAAGAAATAATCAGTGCGAGAAGTAGCCGGCGATGAAAAATCGGTTTTTGATGTACGATGCTACATTTCGGCAGGATGATACCATGCCTTTGCTCTTAGAAACCAATACAAACGTTATATGGAAAAGACAAACTTTAACGACGGCCTGATGGACCAGATGATTGAAGAAGAGGTCAGGAAAGACCTCTCCGGAAACTACCCCTGGAGTGAGGCGCTCCTTGAACGCTTAAAAGACAAAGTGAGTTACCTTGTAATCGCTGTATCTACCACCATATAAGGTGGTAAATTTTGCAAAGGTGGTAAACTTTATTACATTTGCAAAAAGATTCTGTCTATGAGTAAATTGAGTGAAGCATACGAGAAATGGATGGCTTTGCAGCCTTTATCTTCAATGGATTCAGCACGGCTTGACCGCAAGTTTATGCTGGATTTTAACTATAATAGCAACCATATCGAGGGAAATACCTTGACGTATGGTCAGACCGAGGTGCTTCTTCTTATGGGTGAGGTTATCGGTTCCGCTAAGATGAAGGACCTTGAAGATATGAAAGCCCACAATCTCTGCCTCAATCTTATGATCGAAGAGGCAAAGACTGCCGACCACCTTTCAGAGTCTTTCATCAAGCGGCTTCATCAGGTGATGCTCCGTGAGGATTATACAGTCAATCGAGAGCTTCCCGGTGGTTGCCAGACAAGTTATGTCGTACACGCCGGTACGTACAAGACCAGGCCGAATTCGGTAATCACTCAAACAGGCGAACGCTTTGACTATGCTTCTCCGGAAGAAACCCCTTCTTTGATGTACGACCTAATTCGGTGGTACAACGAAGAAGAGAAGTCTGGCAATCTTTCGCCAGTCGAACTTGCCGCACTCTTCCATTACAGATATATCAGGATCCATCCTTTTGAAGATGGTAACGGTCGAATAGCCAGGCTTATTGTGAATTTTATCTTGATTAGGCACAACTATCCGATGATTGTGGTGCTCAGCCGCAAGAAAAAGGCTTATCTTAACGCTCTTGGATTGGCCGATGTTAACGTTGGAGTAATCCCTTCCGATGGTTCGCACGCTTCTATTGAGCAAGTAAGGCCGTTTGTGAAGTATATGACAGACTTGATGATATCAGAGATTAATCAGAATATTGCATTTCTCAATGCTGATGCCAAGACTACCTGGTGGTATGATGGCGAAACCATCACTTTCAGAAGTCCGAGAACTGTTATGCTGCTTCAGCATTTGAAAAAGAATCCCAAAGCGACCATTGCAGAGCTTGCGTCAGTGCTTGAGATCAATACCTCAGCTGTTCAGAAGCAGCTCTCAAACCTCTTGTCAAAAGGTTATATCACTAAAAATCCAGATTCAAACAGTTACCTTGTGATCGCTGTATCTACCACCAAATAAGGTGGTAAATTTTGCAAAGGTGGTATAAAATAGTGCTCGTTTAAAACTATTTGATATTTAATATTTAGATTTAGCTTGGTTGTCATATGAGAAGAATTCTTCCTTTTGCCTTTATATCTATTTTTCTTTCATTTGCCGCTTGTTCTCGGGATGCGGAGGTTATCGTTAAAAACACCAGTGATATTCCGGAAATGGTCTTGAGGCATAGTGTCCCTGTTTGTCATGCTAATTCTGTCTTGATACAGGATACGCTTTCCGGGACAAATGAACTCAGATTCAGAATTGCCGCCAAACAACCGGCGTTCGTCAGTCTTCAAGATGTGAGTAATCCCAGTATTATCGTGTATTTTCCGGTCCAGCGTGGTGAAACATACAAACTTGATTTCGATGGATCTACTTTCTCATTTGAGGAACCGGGACAGGACGCACAACGTTTTTATATTGCAATACCCAGGTATGGCCATCCGCAAATGGAGGCTCTTTCCTATACAGGGGACACGGATCCCGTTTTGGTTCGCACTAAACTTGATAGCGTCCGAGCCTTGCAGATGGCTCCCTTTGATTCTCTTCTGAGGACACGCAAGATCTCGCAGCAGATGTTTGAGCTCATCGCAGCAGATCGCGAATGTAATGTCCGTTCCGTGATGGCTCAGGTAGGCGTTTTGCTTCGTTCAGAGGAGATTCAGACTGCTGCCTTTGAGGGCTTCAATCCAGATTCAGATCGCATGCTTGGAGCCTTGGGTTATTTCGATTTGATGGAAGCCTATGCTTCCCGTAAGTTGATGGAACGGAGGGAGGAAATAATGCCTATGGTTCGAGCCGGACAAATCAATACTTTGTTGATTGGTGAATATAAAAAAGTTTTAACGGGAGAACGGCTTGAGAGCGCTTACGCATATCAGTGGTGTTTTGCCGCCATCCAGAGACAATATGAAAAGGAGTTGATCCCTTTGTATGAGGAGTTCAAACACACATATCCCAATAGTCCCTATCTTGCAGCCATGCAGGGGTATTATGAAGAGATCTGTGCTTTCCATGCTCCTAAGAATTTGTCGGACGATATTCAGTTCATGACAGATACGGAGGATATTTCAACTATGGAGGCGCTTCTCTCCCGTTTCGCCGGCAAGAAAGTATACATTGATGTCTGGGCCACCTGGTGTGGGCCGTGCAAGGATGAGTTTGCGCATGAGGGCGTATTACATGGACTACTTGAGGATAAAGGCTATGAAATGCTCTATCTGTCGATAGACAAAGATCGTGACGACTCGCAATGGAGGGAGATGGTGGCGTACTATCAACTGCGTGGCTATCACGCCCGGGCTGGAAAAGCTCTCATCTCTGATCTCCTGCGTCTATTTGATGCCGATGGGACTATGTCGATTCCATGGAATATGATTGTTGATACTCAGGGTCACATCGTGCAGCTTCATGCACCAAGGCCTTCTGATACAGAGGCACTGTCTGCCGCTTTGGATTCTGTTAAGTAAGTGGCGTAGTCAGCAAGTATAATTACCGTCGCCGTGAGAAAATCTCCTATTGGCACACATACTATGACTAGGAAGTCGATGCCATTATCGGAGACGCAAAGGTTGCTATTGAGATTAAGTCTAGCGAGGGATTGAAGACCCGCCATAAGAACGGGTTGAAAGCCTTCAAGGAAGAGCATCCGGATTGTCGACTGATTCTTGTTTCCCTTGAAGAATCCGCAGACATACTCCGCCGTCTATCTCTTTTTTGCCTTTACTCTTGCGTATTCGATTCTTTTTACTAACTTTGCAATTTCTTTTTTTTTTACTCCCTTTCCACCAGCCGTAAATTTTACGGCTGTAAAATTTATTGAAATGAGGTTTTATGACAGAGAAGAGCAGTTGGAGACACTGCGCGAAATGAGGGAACTATCGTACAATGGTTATTCTCGACTTACTGTTGTCACCGGAAGGAGACGTATAGGGAAGACGACTCTTATAAAGGAAGCCTATCAGGATGAAACCTATGTATATCTATTCGTAGGTAAAAAAAGTGAATCAGTTCTATGTGGGGAATTCTGCGAAGAGTTCCATGAGAAGATAGGGGTATTCGTCCCTCCGATGAGTGCTTTCCGTGATGTCTTCCGTTTCTTGATGGAGGAAGGAACACGCCGGAAATACACGCTTGTCTTTGATGAATTTCAGAATTTCCTGGAGATCAATCCATCCATATACAGCGATATTCAGAACTGGTGGGACAAGTACCAAAAGGATAGCCATGTGAATATGGTTGTCAGCGGTTCTGTTTATTCCCTGATGGAGAAACTCTTCAAAGACAGGAAAGAACCCCTTTACGGGAGACAGGATTCGACCATCAAACTGCAGGCATTCCCCACATCAGTCCTCAAACAAATCATGGGGGACAACGCCCCGGGTTATTCCAACGACGATCTTCTTGCACTATATACATTTACTGGCGGTATCCCGAAATATGTGGAGTTGTTCATTGATGTGAAAGCCACAACTTGCGATAAGATGATTGCAAAAATCTGCAAGGAGGATTCACCCTTGATAGAAGAGGGCAGGAAACTCCTCATCCAGGAATTTGGAAAGAAGTATGCGACGTACTTCTCAATCCTTCAGGCAATATCGTTGGGATACAATACCCAGGCTTCCATTGAAGACTATCTGGGTGGAAAAAGCATAGGCGGGCAACTCTTAAAACTGGAAGATACTTATGACCTGATTCGGAAAGTTAGGCCAATATGGGCAAAGCCCAAAACTCAGACTGTACGATATGAGATCAGCGACATCTTCCTCCGTTTCTGGTTCCGCTATGTGGAGAAGAACCAGCGGCTCATCGAAATCGGTCAGTACCCGGCACTGCGCAGAATAATGGAGGATGATTATGAGACCTATTCTGGTGACATACTTGAGAGATACTTCAAGCTTAAACTTGTGGAGAGTATGGAATACCGCGATATCGGAGGGTGGTGGGACCCTAAAGGGTACATTGACAAGGATGGGCATCATCAACAGGCAGAACTGGACATAGTTGCCCATCGTCTGAAAGAGAATATACTCGATGTGATAGAGGTAAAGCGAAATCCTGAGAAGTTCAATAAAGGCCTTCTGGAAGAAAAAACCGCGTACTTCTCTTCCAAGGAGAAACTGGCAAGAAAGAACAAGATTGTACTTTCTTGCCTCTCCCTGGATGATATGTAACGGCTAGCCTTGCATAATTATTGATAATGGAGACAACATCATTGTTTCATAATATCGCCATTTTGGTGGAAAGAGATGGTGGCGTACTACCAACTGCGTGGTTATCACGCCCGGGCTGGAAAAGCTCTCATCTCTGATTTCCTGCGTCTATTTGATGCCGATGGGACTATGTCGATTCCATGGTTACTTCTTCCAGACGTGAATAATCTCGCCAATGTACATGTAGTGAATGCCCAGGCCGGATTTCTCGTACCATTCCCGCTGCTCCTCAGGCATGAGGTTGGCGTCGAACTGCTGACCGTAGAGCTTCTTGCACTCAATGGCCAGGTCTGCCTCGGCATAGATAGGATTGCCAAGTTCCGTGAACTCTACGGTGAGTCCGGCACCGGCGACCTTGTCTTCGTCGCGTCCGGAGACTCGGCCCAAATAGGACAGCTGCTGGCGCATATCGGCAGGGAAATGTGTAACCGTGAAGTAGTCGTTCTCTTCCATGAATTTGTGCGTATAGCGGCTTGTGGACACGAAAACAGTGAACACCGGCTTGCCCCAAAGTTCGCCGATGGTGCCCCAGGAAATAGTCATCAGGTTCATGTTCCCTTCCTTCCCGGCCGACACTTCCATCCAGTCCTTGTCAATCATTTGGACAGGGTTCAGCTCAATTTCCGTGGGGGCAATCTCTTGCCAGGGTTTACCTTTCGGGCTCTGAGCCTGCTTGGGGTTATTTCCGCAACTCATAATGGCAAATGCAGCAAGTAAAACAGTGAGTATCTTTTTCATAGGCGCAAATTTAATCAAAATCCCCACTCCGACCAAGCGTCAGGTGGAACCTGCCGCCGCGTCCAAGAATGTGTGGACGATTTGCGAAGCGTGGACAGGATGGACAAAAGTGGGCTGGACATCTTCTTTTGAATATCTCCGAATGCTTCCATTCCTCTACCTGAATTAATTTCTTGTTGGCCATTAGTAGTTTCTCATTATATGAATTTTGTAAAATGTTGTAATATTATTTGTAAATTACATTTTATTATTTTACATTTGCAGCAGAATTTAACAATTAACAATTTTACAAAAATAAATTATTATGGTTTCAACACTTGAAGAATTA
>HF986307.1:1061-6106 GCA_000432655.1 Bacteroides sp. CAG:1060 | reverse complement strand
CCCCCCCGCGGGGACAAAGGGGGTGTTGCGGGCCCCCCCCCCGCCGAAATCGATGCTAAAATCGAAACTCTGAAAGGAGAGATGGCCATCGAGAATGACTATCCTTCTATCCTTGAATCAGTACTGGGTCTTATTGAGCCTGTTGTGAGCAAATGGCCCTACAAGAATAAATACCTGACATTCCGGTTTGACAACAAAGGGCTTTCACTTGCTTTCTCTGAGTTGGATGGTGATAACAGAATCTTCTATCAAAGGGAAGACGTACCTGAAGTCCAATTCCGTCAGGAGCGCGATACCTCTCGTTATCGTGTCAATGGTGCCGGTCCTTTGAATAAGAAAGAGATGGCAAGGACCGTTGTAGAACTGTATGTCCGTGAACACGCTGCAGATGACGAAATGACCGTTAAAAGGGCATTGATGGGCCTGGATGTGAACATTACCAAGTTTATCCGGACGAAGGAAGAGTATGATCTGGAGAAGAAGAAGTCCCGGGATAAGAACTTTGGCATTCGGGCTGTGCCTGTCACATGGGGTAAGGGTATCCTTTATGTTTCCACCCAGTGGTCAGTAGACCGTTCGGATGAACTGATGGAGAAAGTAAATGCCCAGCCCTGGGGGATTAAGATTGAGAAGATCCAATAATCGCCATGAAAAAGATCATCATGACGTCTGTCCTGCAAGTGTTTTGCATTGCGCTTGTGATAGTATCTATTCAAGCCGAGGTCCTGGGCGGAGTCATAGGATTCGGAATTTGCACCTTACTTTGCATCCCCACAATTATACGTTATTCGATAGAATATGGGGAAAAGAAAGCATGGAAAATAAAAGATGATGTTGAACAAACAAATAATAATAATCCAACAGTATGAAATAGGTAATTATCGCGCTCTTGCTGAGCCCTGTATCTGACCGCAATAATTGACGTCCACAGTCGCTTCATTGTAGGCTGACGCCTGCTCTCAGCACTTTGAAATGAAGGTCAGCCTGGACGGCCGCGCCCGTCCAGGTCATTCTGGACAAGTACAAAGACCAGGAGTTCCCGGGAGGTAGGGCGCTGCCGGTACTCGCCAATTAGTTGATGAACCGGTATCTGAAGAAATAACGGTCAATCTTGCAAAGATTTTGGTATTCAGGTAAACTTTACTAAATTTGTGACCATACTCCATAATTTTATAGAAAAATCCGGAGTATGATTAAGAAATTTTGAGGCGTTATGTATAAGCGACTATTTGATATTGAGAGCAAGTTAGACGAAGCAATGTTCCTGTTTGGGGCACGTCAGACTGGGAAATCTACTCTTTTGAAAGAACGGTTCAAGGGTAAGATCTACTACGATTTGCTTGACCCGGAACTGAGGAAATTCTTTAAAAGGAATCCGAATGCGCTTAAAGAAGCGCTTTCAGACAAACCTGCAGGAACTCTTGTCATCATAGATGAGATTCAAAAAGTGCCGGAATTACTGGATATAGTCCACTCCCTAATGGTTGACAAGGGGTTGTGGTTCATTCTTAGTGGTTCAAGTGCCAGGAAACTCAAAAAATCCGGTGCGAATACCCTCGGAGGGCGGGCGATCCCCGAAACGCTATATCCCCTTGTTTGGCCGGAGGTCACGGACTTTCAGTTGGACCGTGCAGTCCAGAACGGCATGATTCCACGCCACTATATGGTTCCAGACGCCACGAAACGCCTCAAAGGTTATGTGGAAGTGTATATGAACGAAGAAATACGCGAAGAAGGTGAAGTCCGGGAACTGGAAGCCTTTGAGCGCTTTATGGAAGTTGCCGCCATTTCCGATGGTGAAATGCTGAATTATACGAACATAGCTTCCGATTGTGGAGTCTCAGCTAAAACCGTCCAGTCATATTTCCAGATTCTGTATGATACACTGATTGGTTACGAAATTCCCGCATACAGGAAAGAAGTAAAGCGGAAAATCGTCCAGGCCCCCAGGTTCTACTATTTTGATGTCGGACTTGCCAATTACCTGATGGGGCGCCATTCCCTGAAACGCGGCACTGATGATTATGGTCACGCCTTTGAGCACCTTGTGATGCAGGAGATTATCGCATACAAGGGATACAAAGACAAAAAAGAAATCATCTCCTATTGGCGCACTTACGACAAGAAGGAGGTTGATGCCGTTATCGGAGATGCCAAAGTTGCCATTGAAATAAAATCCGCCGAGGAGGTCAAGACACGTCATAAAAAAGGATTGAAGGCTTTCCACGAAGAGCATCCAGACTGCAGGCTGATCCTCGTTTCGCTTGAGCCGGTAACGAGGAAGGTTGAAGACATCGAGTTAATTTATGTGCTTGACTTCTTGAAGATGCTTTGGAACGGTGAGATATTCTGATGTGCCTATGCTTTCGGGGAATGATACCATAACGCTGGGGCAAGGCCCCGGTGGACGGCAAGATGGTGTACGCTGTCGTGATGTCTCATCCAGACACATTTTGTAAATCGGAAGGAAGTATCCGTTTAATCATATAATTATGAAGACCTACGCACTCTTTCAACAATACATCTGGCTGGTAAACACCATCCACAAGGCAGAGAACGGAATCACGCTGGAGGAAATAAACCAGCGCTGGCTCGATACTGATGCAAGCGAGGGTATTCCCATTGCCCGAAGCACTTTCAATCGGCACCGAGATTCTATTCTGGATATCTTCGGCATCATCATCGAGTGCAACAAGAAGAACGGATTCCGGTACTACATCGACAATTCAGATGTGCTGGAAGAGGATACCATCCAGAACTGGATGCTCTCCACGATGTCGGTGAACAGCATACTTTCGGAGAATAAGGGAGTGCATAACCGCATCGTTCTGGAGCCCATCCCGTCCGACGGGGAGAACTTGCACAAGTTCATCGACGCCATGAAGCGAAGCGTCCGGGTGAAGGTAGTATACAGGAAATACGGAGAATCCGAGACACGTGAGAGGGTGGTGGATCCGTACTTTGTCAAACTCACCAACAAGCGCTGGTACGGCATCGTCCACAAACCAGACGAGACAGGGCACATTTTTGTACTGGGATTTGATCGGGTACTGTCTCTGGAGCTCACCGATGAGAAGTTCCGGTACCCGAAGGGCTTCGATCCCATAGGCTTCTTCCGCAACAGTTATGGTATCCTTTCCGTACAAGATACTCCGGTCGAAAAAGTGACTATCAGGGCTTTCGGCAAACAGGTGTATTATCTCAGAGATCTGCCGCTGCACCCCAGCCAAGAGGAGGTGGCCACCGAGGAGGATTACTCCGACTTCGAACTCACCATGCGGCCTACGCCTGACTTCTACACACCGCTGCTCTCCAGAGGGCCGCTCATCAAAGTGCTGTCTCCACAGTGGCTGGCAGATGAGATTAAGCGTCAGCACATTGAAGCTGCGGAATTATACAAATAATTTTGAAAAAAGTTTGAGGTTGTCCCACAGTTTGAGACAACGCCACATTATATTTGCATCGGAAACTAAAAGACGAGCGCCATGAAAAAGATAGGTAAAAAAATCACTCCTGCATTTGTAACCGAGCTTTCTCTGTGTGAAATCTTCGTATTTGGTAGCAATCTGGCCGGGCATCATGCGGGTGGTGCAGCACGGATTGCCTATGATAAGTTTGGAGCAGAATGGGGAAACGGAGTCGGTCCGCAAGGCAGATCTTATGCGATTCCTACTATGCAAGGGCCTGTGGAAACCATCAAGCCCTACGCAGATGAGTTCATCGCCTATGCAAAAGAGCATCCGTTGAATCGATTTCTGCTCACCAGAGTTGGCTGCGGCATTGCGGGATTCACAGATGAAGAGATGGCTCCGCTGTTTGTAGAAGCCCTCGATATCCCCAATATCTCCATTCCAGAGGAATGGCTTCCCATCATGATTGCCGAGCCCCATCGTATTGAAAACAAAGATGTAGAGGATCCCAAGGTTGTGGATGAACGAATTATCCAGGAGCTTTGCATCAAGTACAAGTATGTGATTGGATCTGGTGTTCTTACTGAAATGCCCAAGATCCGCATCAGGTATATTCCCTCAGATGGCAAGATGCGTTTTGCCAATTTTGGGAACTATTTCTTCTATGGGCAAGAGTTGTTCGTCTTTGATTACGACGAGATATGGGCTCAAGAACATAATCAGGGAGTCGTGCTGGATTACTTCCATGACGAGTGTAACGGACGTGGTTATGCCCATCGAGTTACTTTTGCTGGAGTACGAACTGGTCTGAAAGACTTACATGGCGATGATATCTACACTGGTGATGTTATCGAGATATGGCGAGGAGACTCCTGTTATATCTTTGCATTCAGTGCTTTCGGAGCGGGTGAAGGGAATGAACGCTATGCCTTTGTCCTTGATAACCATTGTCTCACCGTAGACGAATGCGACTCTACCCTTATTGCTGGTACTGTGTTTGACTTGGAGCAGGAACTTGATTGGCCCAAACCCCTCAATGCTCGCTGCTCAGAATATAACAATGGAAAATGAGCATAGAGGAACGCATACAGCAGCTTGAAGCCAACAGTGGGGGCTTCGATATATGTGATCTTTTGGAAAAGCACTTTTTCCAAAGGAATGGACAAGATCCTATTTCCGGTGAGCCGTGGGGAGAGAACGATAAACTGGATTACAAAGCTGGGGAAAATCGGCATGGGCCATAAATACGAAGCCTACTTTTCCAAGTACGAAGGCCAGAACGTTGGCCTGCCTTATAACATTCCATTTGTATTCAAACTGAAACAAAAATAACTATGGCAATTCTCACTATTGGCAAAATCCTAAAAGAGGCAGGACTTGATACATCGAAAAGAATAAAGCTTGTTCGGCACAAGGACAATCGCAGCGAACTCATGATCGACGGTAAGGTCGTGAACGGCAATCCGTATGATTGGTATATCAATGACCGGAAGAGTTTCATCGCTTATCAGAGCGAGCAGAGCGAAGAACGATTCAAAAATGTCGATTATATTGTTTCATTCATTGGCGAGGACGGTACCACGGCCAGGATGGTTGGTGTGTATCGCGTTTTTGGGCTGGATAAAGAGCGTATGG
>HF986307.1:0-1033 GCA_000432655.1 Bacteroides sp. CAG:1060 | reverse complement strand
ATGGAAAGAGTGAACAATGGACACTTCTTCTACCAAATGGAGGAAGTGGATGGTTTTGATGAACTCAATGAGCGTGTAATAATTGATTGGGGCAAGAGCGCCATAAACTGGCATCAGTGGCTTGATAAGAATGATAAAGAGATCATTGCAATAGAACGAAAGGGTATCGATTGGGTCTGCCCGGATTATGACCAGATCAAGCTTTCTTTTGAGCAGCTGCAGCGAATTTTTAGAGATGAAATCAGTGTCTGGAAGAATAAGCTATCTGCGTGTAACTGTATTTATGTCATTTCTGACGCTAAATCTGGAAAACTGTACGTTGGATCCACCTACAATCGCCAGGGAATTTGGGGCCGCTGGACGGAATATGCCAAGACTGGACACGGTGGCGATGTAGAATTGGAAAAGCTCATCGCTGCAGATCCGAACTATGCGAAAGATAACTTCACCTGGGCAATACTTCAAACCTTGCCTCTTAAGATAGACGATGAAAAGGCTATTGATATCGAGACATTCTGGAAAGAAAAGCTCGGCCGTGCAGCCTGTGCGTTGAATCGAAATTGAAAAGTCCGAGGTTGTATCACGCTATGGTACAACCTCGATTTATATTTGTGCCATAAACCATTAACAATATATGAATATGGAATCCATCTACACCATCCGCTGCCCCAAGTGCGGATTTGAATTCTCTCTTCAGGACGAGAACTATAAGGATAGTTTTATGCTGTCCCTGCTTGCAGACTAAATCATGAGCGAGAACCCTAAATTTACTCCTCGTACCAAGGATCAAGTCCTCGGCTGCATGGTCAGCGGGGCCGTCGGTGATGCCCTTGGCTATGCGGTGGAATTCGCATCCTACGATTCCATCGTCAAGAAGTATGGGGAGAAGGGCATCACGCGCTTCGAACTGGACAGACATGGCGTTGCGGAGATTTCCGACGACACCCAGATGTCACTTTTCACTGCAGCGGGCATCCTGCTGGGGATGACGCGGGGATTCATGCGAGGCGTCATGGGCCGCATCGACACCTAC
>HF986306.1:14082-17305 GCA_000432655.1 Bacteroides sp. CAG:1060 | reverse complement strand
TCCTGAATGGCAGTAAATGTTTCTTTTGTGATTTTGACATCAGAAACATCCAAATGACCTGCCAATGTGGATTTTGCCCATATCACAGGTAGATTCACGCCAACATGAGTATGAGCATAACTCCACGTAGAATTACGGAAATTGATCTCCAAGAAATAAAAGTTGTCATCTTTATCTCTTAAGAATTCCATCGAGAAAACCCCGGAAAAGCCAGTTTTCTTAAAGATGGTTTGTATCTTTGGCAACAGATCCATTTCCTTATACTTCTGGAAATAGATACGTGAATTCACAGAATTTCCTTCATCATTGAACAAAAATCTTTATCCATTTGGATTAACAAATCTCTTGGAGAACAATCTAAACCATTACTATTAATGTTTTTTATTACTTCTGCAAATGCGAAAGGAGAATCATCTTTTACGAAATGAAGAAAATCGTTATATCGACTATTTCTTAAAACGGAATTTTCTGTTGTAATAACCTCTAATCCATTTGACAGATATGATGATATCTTAGATGGAAAACATGCTAATTGGAATGTATTATCACTCGTAAGCGGACAAATACCATAATGACATCCTTGAAGGAATGCTAGGTAATCCTCATCTCTTTTTAAACCTTCATAACTGACAATGCACTCTGTTTGCAATCTAATCACATTTATTTCCTTTTTAAGTTCTTCAATATCCTTTTGTTCACCATAGCCAATTATATGTATATGGTATTGAGAGGATAAATAGTAAGCAATTTGGGCACTTTTAAACGCTACTTTGCCTTTTTTTATCAAGCCTGCATATACAATATGGATTCTTCCATCTTTTTGCTTTCCCGAAAAAAGAGGGGGCACTTTATATGATCCATAAGCAATTACATATGGTTTCTTGCCAATGTTATAAGTTTGTTCTAAAATCTCTGATGCAAAAATATAAGACGAAGCGGAACAAATCATTTTATACTCCAGTTTCTGTCTCCAGTTCTTTTTCTTATTCAATAATGAAGAATAAATCTCTTCCAATTCTAATACGACCTCAAATCTAACAATTCTCTTAGCCAACAGAAACACTGGGATATTCTGGACTCCATGGTAAACAATAACCTTTTCTCCTTTTTTACAATTGTTTAAAAGGTAAAAGAACAGCCATAGCATGGCACTTATCCTAGAGAGTATTTTTGTCAAAGAATTATGCCATCCTAATGAGAATCCCGATATAACACATATTTTATCATTGATATAATCAATCCTTTTCTTTGACGTCTTTTTGGCATATGCGGGTGATATTATTTCAACACTATGACCTAACCTTACTAGAACATCATGGATATATGATGCCTTATCCACCGCTGAAAGAGCATAATATCGCCCTTCATCGTTTTCTACCGGGATTTTAAACTCGCAAATGTATTTCATAATCTTATGGAATCGAGGGAGCAGATAAAATAGTTTGATAGTGCCAAATCGTCATATTGTACTCTTGCCCCATAGAGTTATAGAACATGAACACATTTGCAATCAAGACTGCGAGAATTGATACAATTGCATATAATTGAGGAACATACTTGATTGACCGGATCAAAGCCACTATATAGAAACAATTAAAAATCATAAAATAGCGAGACATCATTCCTTGGCCTATTACTAATCCCAAAATCGGAACCAACATCGCCAATTTATATATTAGCAGGTATTTTTCATCGGTTTCTTTTCTTGCACCAGCCACAATAAATAAATAAGGAATAATTGACATTATTTTAAGAATAAGGTGTCTAACAATAGAAGATGACGTAGACATATCATCTAAATAATGTTCATATTTTGCAAAAGTCTCAACAGAATCAGATAATTGCATAGCTAACATACTCATTACCATATTGTGTTCCATAAAAGTTGTAACAACGGCAACAGCGCATATGACAAGAACAAAAATCCAACTAAAAAAGATACTTTTCTTTTTATTATTCAAAAGAACAAGAGGCACTAATGCTATTGTTGAAGTGTGAATAAGAACTGATGCTCCTATAATTAATAAATAAATAAGTCTTTTCTTTCTTGAAAGAGCTTCATATGCACCAATAAAAATTATTGAAGCCAATCCGCTTCGCATTGCAACTAATGCGTCAATTAAACAACTCTCCGTAAAGAGTATATAGATAAGAAGTAACCAAAAGTACTTACCATCAATATATTTCTTATAAAACAGGTAAAAAACTAAACACCATAGTATAGAGTTTGTTACAATAAAAGCAGTATAGGAAGGGAAAGACTGTAAGTATATATAAAACAGAGGTTCTCCTTCAGCTCTTCTACCAAGACCATTTGCTTTTATTTCTCTATAAATATCCCAATATGAAAAATAGTCAGGACCAAAACAGTAACGCAGTGAAGCGAATAGACAAATCATTACCATAGAAAGCATAAAGGCTCCCTGTGATACTTTTTTTTGTCTAAATAACAAAGAAATAAGAATTAATATGATGGAAAGAGGAACATATACATCCATATCATTTCAACTGTTTTTTATGTTCGATTATTTCTTCTTCAGAAAACCTTTTCCTAAGAGCAAGAGGACGGCTACCAGTTAAGATTGAATAAGGTGGAACATCCTTTGAAACAACAGTTCCAGCCCCTATAATGGATCCCTCCCCGATATGGACCCCATTTAGTATTATACATTTAGCTCCGATCCAAACATCATCCCCTATAACAACATCTAAATCGTCTTCTGGCCTTTTCTGATCAAAAGAAATATCAAACATATACTTGCCAACGATGTCAAAACGATGGTTTCCCGAATGAATTTCTACATTAGGCCCAAACATAACTTTATTCCCAATATATATATTAGAAACAGATGCAGAAATGTAGGCCCCATCACCAATATATACATCATCACCTATGCTTACTTGAGGTGCAGACACGAAACAGTTACGTCCAAACGTTACATTTCTGCCACAACTTTTTAGTTTTTTCTTTAAAATGTAATCACTGGCTTTATAATCAACTTTTCTAAAGAAAGAGAAAAATGAATATATTAAACCATATAACAAGTCTTTCATATAATTGAATAAAAAATATCAACCGTTTTCGAGACATCAAATTCTTTTTGGACAATATGATAATCTCCCTTAATAACCTTATGTATAGTATCTGCCATTGAAGCCAAATCTACAATAATACCATCTATACCATTGTTTATTACTTCTGGTGCTACCTCAATATCATTCA
>HF986306.1:0-13995 GCA_000432655.1 Bacteroides sp. CAG:1060 | reverse complement strand
ATGTGTGAACTAATAGATTTGAATCTTTAATATAAGGATACACATTAGCCTTTTCCCCTAAACACTTGACAAACGAATCTACCCCATAGTTTAAGATATTACTCTCAATTTTTCTCCTCTCATCTGAAGAATCCGGTCCGCCTATAATGTACCAAACAAACGATTCACCATACTTCTTACTTAACTCATTCGCAATAGATGGTATAATCGAAAATTGCTTTACAGAATCCAATCTACCAATTGAAACAATTGTAAAACAATCAGTTTTAAACCTATGATCTAATTCAATATTTTCCTTAGACCTTTTGATTATGTAATCTTTATCGATGATGTTATATATACAAACAGACCTGCCCGCATATTGAGGATAACAAGAATCAAAAGTTCGCTTTACAAAATTCGAAACACATGCTACAAAATCAAACCTCTCATATATCTTTTCTTCGTTCTTCTTGCCTATTATACTTAAATAACGTTTGTAATCACAATGTATCCAGGCGATTCTTTTCTTCGCAGGATAAAAAGCAACGACTCGATTTAAGTCCTCCTGATATGAAATTACTGCATCATATTTATCGCTACCAATTTGTTTACCCCCGATATAAGAATAAATAGGATATAAGTTCACCCCAATCAATTTAAATAGATTCCGTATAATCTTCAGAAATAAGAATGCCATTTTGTATAAGTTCCCTCTTCTATATATGGCTGATGACAGCCACATATTCTCGTCTAGCAAACTCGAATTTGGCAATTTATTGTAAAATGGTCCTATGTGATGCCTAGCAAAAACATCTACATTTACTTTATCTCTATCTATATTTTTTAAAAGAGAGTTAACACTTACAATTGTCCCTCCTATTTCAAAAGAAGGAATTACAATTAATATATTCTTCATCCTTATGCTAATGATTCTCTAATAAAGCGAATAGAGTATTCTCTGAGTTCCTGTAACTTCGTATTTATTGATGCATACTCTATTGGCTGAGCAACGACATTTTCTAATTGTTCTATGGATGTAATAATACGGTGTGACAAATTGAATAAATTCAAGAGTGAAGTAAATCGATCCATCCCTCTCTCCTTATTTGCGATAACTACAAACTGCTTATTGAATAAAAGAGCAAAAGCTGTCCCATGAAAAGAATCTGTTACTATATAATCAGAATAATAATAATTACTTAACCAGTTTTCAATTGGTTCATAAACCGCATCATGTTTATTATTCTTATCTATATCCTCATAAAAAACAGCAGGCGTACCAGTAATCACGGGAGCTTTTAATGAATCTGCGATTGAATTAATTACTTCCGTCTTAAATGGAGCCTTGTCCAAAATGTAAGTATAAATAAAACTCCCCGACTTATTATTCGTTCCCACGAATTTCATATATGCATCCTTATCTAATAGCATGGTGGGGTCTAATACATGTGAAATTGGTAAATCAGAATATTTCTGAAACTTACACATAAGCTCTTTCTCCCTAACTGAAATTCCATTAAATAAACTAATGTAATGGAGTGCCATGTTTCTTATTCTCTCGTCATCTAGCCAAGATTTATTACCGGCTGATGCTGCATAAAATACTCTTTTAATACCTACACGTTTATCAAATGGGATAAACGCGTTAGGATAATATGATGGGATCCATACCTGATCACTTCCAACGACATAGGCATCAAAACAATACTTCTTTGCAATGATAGTAAGGTCACTCGGATCTATCTTCTCAGTAGTATCTATATTATTTGAGACAAATCTCAATGTGTTTTGGGATATATAAGAAATTGTTTTATTGGTAAACCTAGGGTTCCATGATGCCTTCACAGTCTTATCCTTAAGGATATACCTTTTGAATAGCCTTATAAAATAGCTTATCAAATGTTTGGGTGTTATTCTATACCTTAAACTTGGTTGGATATCTATTGTATAAACAACGTGCCCCATTTCTTTTAAGGTTTGTTGAAGGGCATAGTTTTGTAAAATACCACCATAATTAAACCACAATGGTTGTGTCAATATAGCTATTTTCATTTTATATGCACTTTGTTCTTTATAAACAATATAAGATTATGTCTCGTATTATTATCTAATCCTAAAAACCATACAGAAATTAATGGTGACAGGAAGGAAGCTGACAATAGACAAACTGAAAAATAGCGACTCGTATGAGGAAGAAAGATATTAACCAGAATAGGCAAAGGAATGGATAATAGTGTTATCAACAAACATGAACCAAAGACTTGCAAAACTCCGTTCCACGTATATTGAGAAATTTTGATGATTAAAAATGGCTTTACAACCAATCCGAGGAAAGCATAATACAGAAGAAATACCCATGATAATGCGACAGCAGGATATCCTAATTTAAACAACACATATACCAATGGGAACATAAGAAAGCCTAAAGTTGGTGATATTAATGCATTTTCTCTCAGCCGACCCTCAGCATATAAAGCAGTATAAAAACAAGTATCGAAAACCTGGAACAAGCTCTGAATTAATATTAACCTCGTAAAAATTGTTGTATATTCTGGAACTTCGCCTAACCACAAATGAAGAACCTGAGGTGTAAGAAAATACAGAGGAAGAACAATTATAAATGTGAGAAAATATGAATACTTTGTTGAAGCCAGAAGTAAAGACTGTGAAGATGAGCGCTCACCTGATGCCAGTCTTTTAACAATTTGCGGATTTACAGCTGTCCTGAAATTATTAACGAACTGACTAATGGCAGAGTTAACTTGCAAAGAAATAGTTCGAGCAACAACAACAGGTGAACTAAAAAACATATTTAATAATACAATAATACCTTGATTGTTGAGAGCTATTGAGCATCCGGCGAAAAGGCTCCATACTGAAAATCCAATAATTTGATTAAAAACGTTCTTTACAATTCTTATAGGAGACTTCGCCTCTGGGAAGTAATGTCTACAATATACCCAATATATGATAAAAATGCATAATTGTACAATGAATAAGAGAATGGAGTATAGTTTCAGTTTGTCGATATCTCCAACATTCAGAACAAATACAATTAGTAATTTTAGAAAAACCTCAGCAATGCTAACATAAGCAAAGAAAGACATCTTTTCTCTTGCTATGATAATTGCATTATACGGAATTAGTATTATTGAAAAAACAGTTGTTGCAATGGAGAAATGGTATGCAAACAATGCAGCTTCGAGTCTTTCAGGGGGGATTACTAGTTTGTGATAAACCATCCAAATACCACCAGTCTCCGCTATTAATACTATAATAAAACCTAATATAATATGACATGCTAGAGCCGTAGAAAAAGTATTGTTTAATTTTGGGTAATCTTTTTCACCTAGGGCATATGTCAAAAACCTTGATGTACCAGTACTCAGAGCGTTATTTATAAAAACAATGAAACCGACTATACCGCACACAGCTTGGTAGAGGCCAAAATCGTCAACACCAAGAACTTTTAGGATAACTCTGCTAGTATATAGAGATACTAACATAATAACCATCATTCTCATATATAGAATGATAGTATTCTTGGCAATTACCTTGTTATTAGAATTTTCAAGCATTATTTTCTCTTGATTGTCCTCAACAATTTTGAGGGTATATGACTTATACGCCACAAAACATATTTGATGCTCAAATAAATGTTTAAGGGGAAAATATTTTTATAACGGGTCAGGAAGTATTCTTTTTTTTCTTTACTTGTTGCGCAACCTAAATAGTCTATAAAGTGAAGATTGTATTGGAGATAATTAATCCCATTTTTCTTACTATATTTCTTTATAATTCGATCCGAATCAGCATCATATACCCAATCAATACCTTTTTGATAATTGTTGTTTTTATAGGCATCAATTGTCATTTTAACGCCCTCCTTAAGATATATTGTCTGACCAAAAGAAGGGACTAATGATTTTATTTTTTTATTACTGTTGATAGAATCTAATGAACGTCCTCCTAAAATTTCACCTTTCCGGGATGGTAGTTCAGAAGCATAGTTTTCACTACTTATATCAAAGACTACCGGCTGTTTACCTATGCACTCTGAAATCGCATCAAGAACTTCGTTAAATGACGGGCACTCTTCACCACATACATTAAAAGCTTCATCGTAAGCTTTAGGGTTGCCAATCAAACCCACCACTCCAACAGCAAAGTCCTCTACACGTGTCATATTACAGCGATTAACACCTCCATTCCATCTAATTATGGGTTTTCCGGCTAGAATTCTGGCACACAAGGTCCAGTGATATCCATATATAGGAGCTATACCATACGGTATACGAGTATCGTCATATGTAACACACGGTCGTATTACCGTATAGTGGCATTGTCCCCCATTAGATAATTCTTGTAAAAGCAGCTCGCTTTTCCATTTGTCAACACTATACTTCCAAATTGGGAGCACCTTTGGGGAATCCTCATCACAAATACCACCGACACGAGTGTCATATACAGCGCATGAAGATATGAAGAAGTATTGTTTAGTGTAATTTGAATAAAGCTTATAACTAAGCGTAATGTCTTCGTCCGTAACACTAAGATAATCTATAACAGCGTCAAAAGTCCTCCCTTTTAACTTTTCTTCTATTAATGTTCGATTATTTTTATCCGCTTTTATCAATTCAACATTAGCAGGAATTCTATTTGCTCTATTACCACGATTTATCATGGTAACCCCAATCCCATGTTTAAGCGCTTCAAAAGTAACAGCAGAAGAAAGAACGCCGGTTCCGCCTATTTGTAATATATCCATTTTAACTATTAAACTTCAGAACAGTTCCACCCCAACTCAAACCAACACCAAAACCGGAAATCATAACGATATCACCTACTTTAATAATTTGGTTATCAATGCAATCCCTTAATCCAATTAGCACAGTTGATGATACAGTATTCCCTGTTGTCGCAAGGTTTACATAAAACTTATCTTTGGGTAGCACGCATACTTTACGAATAGTATTAAGCATGAATTTATTTGCTTGGTGGAAAACGTAATAGTCTATTTGGTCTTGGCCAAGCCTATTCTTCTCTAGAATTTCTTTCATCATGATGGGTACGGCTTCCAACGTGAAGTTAAATATGTTGCCTCCATTCATGTAGAGATAATCATCGTACCATACATGGCCTTCATCATCTTCCACAAACATACCTGTGCGTTCTTTTTGGCGTGCAGCACCCGTTTTAACAATTAAATTATTTGCCCCACTACCATCTGTACCCAGAGAGAACTCACCAATCTCAGCAAAGCCATCTGTAGAAATCAAACAAGCAGCAGCCCCATCACCAAAGATAGAGCGATTACTCTTGTCTGTAGGGTGCAAGTATTTATTATAGGTTTCTGCCGTCAGAAGTAACACATTCTTGGCTATACCTGCCGATATTAATCCTTTAGCCATTGCTAAACCATAGACGCAACCAGAACAGCCGAGATTATAATCAAAGGCTCCGGCTGTGGTTGGTATACCTAATCTATCCTGTAGAATACAAGCAGTTGAAGGCAAAAAATAGTCTGGACTCTGGGTACACAGCATCAAGAAATCGATTGATTTAGGATTAACCTTGTACTCATCAAACAACTTACGTGCAGCCTTCTCCGCCAAGTCACCAGCTGTTTCATTCTCTGAAGCCAAATGGCGTGAGTCAACACCCACTTTCTGGGCGACTTTCTCGACGCTCCACTCTGGGAAATCCTTCACCAGTTCCTCATTGGTCACTACCTTTTCAGGTAGATAGTATGATATTGCTTTGATATATGCTTTCATCATCTTACTACAAAATGCCCCCCCCAGTTATGTTCACATTGCTTCCTGTCATCCATGTGGATGCATCAGAGAGCATATAGACTGCCAGATTAGCAATGTCCTCTGGCTGGCCATAACGTTTCAAGGGATAGGTCTGTTCGTCTTCTTTTAACTGTTCTATGTCCGTTCCATCCGCAAGGACAAGGTCGGTCCATACCATTGCAGGACTAATGCAATTAACGCGAATCTTCCTTGGTGCTAATTCTACTGCCAAGCAATTTGCATAGGATACGATAGCACCTTTCGATGCACTATAAATGGAGTTGCCCAAACTCGGAGACCATGATGCTATTGACGCAATAAAGACAATTGAGGATGCCTTATTTAATTTCTTTTGGCGTAAAATCTCTGCCTGCAACATTACCGGTGCCTTGAAATTGACATTCATCACGTCATCAACATTTCCACTTACTACATCCTTGCAGGGAATGCGCTGACCCAAGCCGGCACAATGTACCACACCATCAAGTTTTGGCAATTCACTAACAAGTGTAGTTAACGCTGAGCCATCAGTCAAGTCTGCCGACATTATGATGAAACTTTCAGCCTCCATCAACGAACTTGTCTCATTGAGTTTATTTACATTACGTCCATTGATGATAACCCTTGCTCCCATTTTGGAACAAGTGATGGCTATGCCTCTTCCTATTCCGGAAGAGGCTCCTGTAACTAATATTGTTTTACCTTCGAGTGAAAACGGATTAAAACGCTTCATTATTTGGATGATATAAGATTAAACAGTGCTTCGACTGTCTCGCAAGCACGGATTTCTTTACCTGTGATGGTCTTGCCGTATATGGTCTTTGCCATTGCAATGACACTCATTCCTGTAAGAGAAGACCACTCGTCTAACTCATGAAACTCTGTCGATGCAGTAATTTCAGAGGCATCGGTATCATCAAAACACTCAGCGAAATTCTTAATAAAATCGTTCAATTCCATAATTTTAAATATTTATAATTAAAATAATATCAATACTTCCAAAAAACATCTTCTTCCACTATCTGGGCAGGATTACCCATAACTAGCGAATGAGGAGGTACATTGCTAACAACTAACGAATGCGCGCCTATTATTGCTCCGTCTCCTATTTTCACTCCTGGCATAATCGTACAACCTTCGCACAACCAGACTTTATTTCCTATTATTACTGGTCGTGAGTTCTTATAGCCAGGAGTATTGATATAATGCCCTCCATTATTATCTCTTATAGTCACATTTCTCCCCACTTTCACATCATTTCCTATTGTTATATGATCACCACAAATCAGTGTGAAATTAATGTTCGTTTCAAAACCACTCCCAATTTCAAGACTTGCCCCTCTGAAAACCTCAACATCTGATCCATAAAAAACGCCAACACTACCATGTGTTTTCAAGGACGAATCTTTCTCTATAATTAAGCGTGTTTCTAATTTAGATCCTTTAACCCTTGTATTACCTATCGTAAACCGTCCATCTAAAGAAATATTGGATGACTTATCAATACGCGCCACAGTACGACCGGCAAAAACAAAAAAACGATCGTCTATAATGTCTCTTATTCTGTTATACTTAAACAACCTTATGACATTTATAGTGGTCAAGTGGATCAAGAACTTGTAACTAATCAGTTTTCGTAGGATATCTTTAATCTTTTCTTTATTGCTTTTTTTCTCGTTTGTAAGATATTTATTTGCAACTTCTGTAAAAGTCATCTTATCAATATCCTGGAAGAAGAGATTGCGATCCACCTTTGGAGGGGATAATGGTTTATTTAATGCCCCATTACCAGATTCAGCTAATTCAAGTTCCACTTTTAAAAAGTTAATCTTTGATTTAATGCTTTCGAAGAACATTTCACCCTTTTTTGAATTTATCATTACGAGTGACGTGCCCAAATCTTTTTCCATTGATTTGCTAATTTTCTCTATGCCCCAGAAATCAGCTAATGTAATGTCAGACATCCTTGGATAGCCCTTAAAATGACATTCGTAGCAGGACGGTCTACAATATGCATTGGTTCTAAGATAGCCCCGTGTGAAATTTGATTGATCTTTCGTTTCATATAAATGGCGGCCATCTGCTAAAACAACTTTTTGAGTAAGGTTGCGCCATCCATATTCTTTCGACTTTGCTTTGGCATAAACAACAGGAGACCCGTAGCGCTCTTCAAATGACTTTATATACTTAAGCCATACTTTGGGGGAATTGATTCCGCGGCAAATAAAATCAACTATAATAAGATTCTCATAATCTTTGCGAAGATAAGCTCTCAACGCAGCCATTTGACATGGAGTGCCGCATACTAACACCTGTTCTCCGCTTACTAGTAACTGCTTAACTTGCGTATAAAACCCTTCAAGGTTACTCTGTAAATACTTTGAACTTCTTAATTTAATAAGGTCTGCTTTATCATTAGATATAAAATGACTAACAGTAAAGTCCTCATTAAAAACAGCGCCCCCTACATACCCTTTGTTTCGATACATTTTCTCTGCCAGAGCGGAAAACAAACCTCCAGAGGTGCTATCAAAAACCACTTCGATATTCTTATGTTCTGCAGCATAACAAATTGACTTAGGTAAATCGTTTTTCTTTAACGAATCTATGTTTATTATAGGGCATACTTTTTCACATAGTCCACAATCAACACATTTATTCATGTCAATTTCTGGATACCAAAAACCTTCAATATCTGTCTTGAAAGAAATTGCTTGCTTAGGACAAATATCACCGCAGGCATTACAGCCGCAGCAATCGACTTTATTTTGGATATTAATCATATTATAACACTTAAAAACGGGTTGACCCGCTGTTATTGAACCTTTTTATGAGAGACCAGCGGGAATCCCACCCTATGGTTGGGGCATTGAGGCTGTGCGGAAGACCTCTCCACCCCATCAAGAGCCGCAGGTTGCGCGGAAGACCTGTTGACTCTATTGTCGCCAATGTTAACTTGTTAACTGTTAACATGCGGCTTTGCCGTTTAGATAATCCAGCCGGTGGCGGAGTTTACGGAGCCACGGGCTAACACCTTATTTAATTGCGGAAGGCTCTGGCGACCGTAGGAAGCCTGTGCCTGTAGCGTCCTTCGACAAACTCAGGAACCGCTATACCAAATTAGGAATTCCGTTTAACTCGTTCTGTATGTACTCAAGGCTGGCAATCTTGGCCTTTGTTTCCTCAAGGTTGAGTCTGCGGGTGTTATCTGAGTTGAACTCCTCAATGGTGGCACGTTTGGTGTCACCTTCCTTGAAATACTTGTCGTAGTTCAAGTCACGGTTGTCTGCAGGCACTGCATAGAAGTTGCCCATATCAATAGCCTTGGCAGCCTCCTCCTTAGTGAGAAGGGTCTCGTACATCTTTTCTCCGTGACGGATGCCAATCACCTTGATCTCCTCTTTCTTACCACCAAATAATTCACACACAGCCTCTGCCTGAGTCTGTATGGTGCATGCAGGTGCTTTCTGAACCAAGATGTCACCATTCTTACCGTGCTCAAAGGCAAAGAGTACCAAATCCACAGCCTCTTCCAGGCTCATGATGAAACGAGTCATCTTTGGCTCAGTCAGTGTGATAGGGTTACCCTTACGGATCTGGTCAATCCAAAGAGGAATAACACTACCACGGCTGCACATTACGTTACCGTAACGTGTGCAGCAAATCTTGGTATCACCACTCAAGCGGCTTTTAGCCACTGCTATCTTCTCCTCAATGGCCTTGGTGATACCCATCGCATTGATAGGATAAGCAGCCTTATCGGTTGAAAGGCAAATCACGCACTTTACACCTGCATCAATAGCTGCATCCAGTGTATTGTCCGTACCAATCACATTGGTCTTCACAGCCTCCATTGGGAAGAACTCACAACTGGGCACCTGCTTCAAAGCAGCTGCGTGGAACACATAGTCCACACCCTTCATCGCGTACTTCAGTGTGCTCTTGTTGCGCACATCACCAATGTAGAACTTAATCTTGTTGGCAACCTCCGGCATACGAGCCTGGAAGTCGTGACGCATATCGTCCTGTTTCTTCTCGTCGCGGGAGAAGATGCGGATCTCGCCTATGTCGGTCTTCAAAAAACGGTTAAGTACTGCGTTTCCAAACGATCCTGTTCCTCCAGTAATGAGGAGGACCTTGTCCTTAAATAAGCTCATCGCTATATCTTGTTTAAATTAAAATCACTATTATTTTACCGGTTCGAAATAAGTGTCCGGCTTATTGGGATTGAATATCTCGTTACAATACATTACTGTGACGAGGTTTTCTGTGTCACTGAGGTTGATGATGTTGTGGGTATAAACAGGCAGCATGTGAATGCATTGGATATTGTCACCACTCACTTCAAACTCAATTACTTCATCTGTACCCAGTTTACGTTCTTGAATCAAGCCATGACTGGCTACTACAATGAAGAACTCCCACTTGGTATTATGCCAGTGCTGTCCCTTTGTGATGCCTGGCTTTGAGATATTGATGCTCACTTGACCTGCATTGAGGGTATGCACCAACTCTGTAAATGAGCCACGATCATCCACATTCATCTTTAATGGGAAAGCGACCTTTTCTTTGGGGAGATAGCTCAGATATGTGCTATACAACTTCTTTGCAAAGCTGTTTTCAGGAATCTCTGGTATCATCAGGGTCTTGGGTTGCTCAGCGAAACTCTTTAAGAGCTCGACAATCTCACCCAAAGTTGCTTTATGGGTTGTTGGCACATAACAATATTTACCATCTGCCTGGGGTAAAACATCAAGACCATCGAACTCACAATGATGCTCCTCACCTTTTAGACAGGCAATCATTTCATCAACGAGGTCATCAATATACAACAATTCCAGTTCAACGCTTGGGTCATTCACTGTATATGGCAGGTCATTGGCAAATGCATTGCAGAATGTTGCCACTGCACTGTTATAGTTGGGGCGGCACCACTTGCCAAACAAGTTCGGGAAACGATAAATCAACATTCTTGCACCTGTCTCTTTTCCGTATTCCAAAAATAGGTCTTCGCCAGCCTTCTTACTGCGGCCATATTCGCTGTTACCAAAACGACCAGTAAGAGAAGCTTGCTGTGAGCTTGAAAGCATCACAGGGCAAGTATTACCATGTTTCTTCAACGTGTCTAGCAAAGTCGATGCAAAACCAAAGTTGCCTTGCATAAACTCTTCCTGGTTCTGAGGACGGTTAACTCCAGCCAGATTGAACACGAAGTCTGCATTCTTGCAGTGTTCGTCCAGCTGCTCTGGAGTTGAGTCCAAGTCATATTCATACACGGCTTCCACGGTCACATCACCATAGCAACGTGCCTTGCCATCCTTTATATTATTTAACTGTGCACACAGTTTCTTACCAACGAACCCTTTTGCACCTGTTACAAGTATTCGCATCAGAACTTCCTCCAGACCATTTTGTTTACAATACCCACGTAACTTTGGATAATCTTTACCACCTTGGTAGAGACATTCTCCTCGATATAGTCAGGAACAGGAATGCCGTAGTCACCATTCTGGTTCAATGTCACTGCCGTATCTACAGCTTGGAGCAATGATTTTTCGTCAATACCTGCGATGATGAAGCAAGCCTTATCGATAGCTTCTGGACGCTCTGTAGAGGTACGGATGCAGATGGCTGGGAATGGATGCCCTACAGATGTGAAGAAACTGCTCTCTTCAGGCAGAGTACCGGAATCAGAAACCACTGCAAAGGCATTCATCTGGAGGCAGTTGTAGTCGAGGAAACCAAGAGGCTCGTGCTGAATAACACGACTATCGAGTTTAAAGCCTGACTGCTCCAAACGCTTACGGCTACGTGGATGACAGCTATAAAGGATTGGCATATCGTATTTCTCTGCCATCTTATTGATAGCGGTGAAGAGACTCATAAAGTTCTTCTCAGTATCAATGTTCTCTTCTCTATGCGCACTCAGAAGGATATACTTACCCTTCTCCAAGCCCAGACGCTTATGAATATCGCTTGCCTCTATCTCAGCCAGGTTCTGATGCAGCACCTCAGCCATTGGGCTACCAGTAACGTATGTACGTTCCTTTGGCAGACCACAGTCAGCCAGATAGCGACGTGCATGCTCAGAGTAAGCCATATTTACATCGCTGATGATATCCACAATACGGCGGTTGGTCTCCTCCGGCAGGCATTCGTCCTTACAACGGTTGCCAGCCTCCATATGGAAGATGGGGATATGAAGGCGCTTAGCACCAATGACAGACAAACAGCTGTTGGTATCACCCAGCACAAGAACTGCATCAGGCTTGGTCTCAACCATCACCTTATATGACTTGTCAATGATGTTACCCATCGTAGAACCGAGGTCATCACCCACAGCTTCCATATAGATATCAGGATCTGCTAACTTCAGGTCCTTGAAGAATACACCATTGAGGTTATAGTCATAGTTCTGACCAGTATGTGCCAGCAGACAGTCAAAGTACTGACGACACTTGTTAATCACCGCTGCCAATCGTATAATCTCCGGGCGCGTACCAACAATTATCAGAAGCTTCAGCTTCCCATTCTCTTTAAATTTTGCCATTTCTAATAAATGATTTCTTCTTTAAATTGTTCTGACTGGCAGTATCGAACTGCATCATTTCACGACCACCTGTGCAATCAGATATTTGTTTCAAGTCATTAGCCAGAAGCCAAGCTCCTGTCATTTTGCCATTACTTTTGTTAAAGGATGTTTATTATTGTAGATTTTTGTTTTCTAATTAAACAAGGGGCTTTTCAACTTCTCTCGGATTTTCTTAGAATAGGCCGAGCCCTGATTTTTCTCGATTTTCTCTCATTTTCCTCTCAAACGTTTTTTCAGTCACCTCAACCAGCCTACTTAAAATTAACATTTCTTCACTCTGAATGGATAAGAAATCTTAACGCTCTTGCGTATTTGCCCCAAAAGTACTACCTTTGTATAGAAATGAGCAGGAAAGGCTTAATTTCCCGGATGTCTGATGAAACAGGAAACGGTGTTTTCGTTTTATATTGTGTATCAGGCTGTTATGCAGAAGTTCACATTAGCTGGGAAATCTATTGATTTATAATGAAGCGAGTATCATTGTTATAATGAGCAGCATATGGATTATCACCAAATGCAATGAATATTTTCTTTTCCCATATTAGCTTCCACAAATATCGACTCACTTCTATAGACGAAAGAGGCGAGATTTCTTTACTGCTATACTGTGTATTATGAGAATCTTTAACCTTTCCTTCTGCTATTGCCTTGTCTAAGATAAAACTGCAGATGCTTTTAAAAGAGAATTCTGTTTTTACTTCCTCCAAATAGTCACTAATTACAATCGCCAATTCATCAGGCGTATAAGTAATAGGAACGGGATTGGGGTTATATATTACGTACATAAAAGAAATATTAGCTGAAAAAATATTCGTATCTTGCGGTTGGTTTTGGAGCGTAACGGCTTGGTTTCTTGCACAACCGGGCAATGAAACACGCGGGGCGGATAGGTCTTTAAATTGTTTGGCAGCAGCGTTGCAATAGTGTCCAATGTTGTCCAATTTTGGGGCTATGTGCAACTGGTTGAGCGATTGATGTTACGGTAATCGCGTATTGAATTGAAGGTCAGGAAGTTAGCTTGCTAACTGACGTATTCCATTGGAAAGAACTCGCACGATGGCACTTGCTTAAGAGCGGCCGCATGGAAAATAAAATCCGTGCCAGGAATTGCAGAGCGGCAGGACTCAAGACTTCTTACATCTCCGATGTAGAATTTAATCTTATGGGCAACATCAGGGTACTTTGCCTGATACTCGTGTCGCATATCATCCTGCTTCTTCTCATCGCGTGAAAAGATGCGAATCTCGCCTATATCTGTGCGAAGGAAACGCTTCAGAACGGCATTTCCAAAAGAACCCGTACCTCCGCTGATGAGGAGGGTTTTGTCTTTGAAGATGGACATAGTTATTTGATTTGTATTTAATTATTCGATAACACCCACTACCTCCACTCCTCGCATCGGGATAAGCAGACAACCGGAACAGCTCCGGTGTCCAGAAAATCAGTACAGTCGCACCGCGTGCGGCCGCTGAAGTATGCTTATCTCAATCCAAGTCGCAAAGGATCTGCTTCGTTTCTCTCGCCACGCGCCAAAAGCCTATCACTCAGACAATTGACTAGCCTCGCAGCTTCCACTCTCTATTCAAGAACTTCCGCTGGATCCCACCGCTTTCCGCCCCCCCC
>HF986305.1:31462-40886 GCA_000432655.1 Bacteroides sp. CAG:1060 | reverse complement strand
AATTCCGTACCGTAGGAGGGGGTTTCCGGTACCGAAATGCCTCCCGTACCACAGTGTATTTTCCTGATTCAGGTTGACTCAGATTAATGATAATTACTGATAAAAGTTTACTTTCAATGAGCGTCTATTTTGTGTTTTGGAGGCGGTGGGTGTGATTTTCTTGCTCGTGGCGGCATTCCGGGCCATGTTCTGGGCAATGGTGCTCACGCATGGATTTTCTTTGATAGTTCCAAAACAATGAGATAATGTGAAAAATAGGCGAAAAATAATCCGTAAAATGTGAAATTATTGTGTTTTGTTGGGCTGATTGTGTGAAAACAATTATATTTGCAATTGAAACAAGGGAAGTTGATTATGGATAAGTTACTTAAGAGAAAGATTGATGCTTACTTAATGGCATGGAAGAAGAATCCTGATAGAAAACCTCTTATAATAAAAGGGGCTCGTCAGATTGGAAAGACTCGCTCTATTGAGTGGTTTGCATATCAGAACTATAAGAATATTGTCCAAATTAATTTTGTAGAACAAACAAAGTATAAGAATATCTTTGAAGATGGATTTGAAGTTGATACTATCCTTAAAAACATCTCGTTACTTAACCCTGAACTGAAGTTCATTCCGGGAGAAACGATTTTCTTTTTTGATGAACTGCAAGCCTGTCCCAATTGTGCTACATCATTGAAGTTCTTTGATCTTGATGGACGGTTCGATGTTATCTGTTCCGGTTCATTGATGGGAATCAATTACAAAGAGATAGAATCCAATAGTGTTGGTTATAAAGAAGATTACGAAATGTATTCTATGGATTTCGAAGAGTTCCTGTGGGCTAAGGGATATGCAGAGGATTTTGTAGAGGAACTTTACCAACACATGATAGACGTCAAGCCACTTGCAAAATTGCAAATGGAGGTCCTTTTTGAACTTTTCCGGGATTATGTTACTATCGGGGGAATGCCTGAGGTGGTAAATACATATATTAAGAATAAAAACTTTAGTGGAACATTGGGTATTCAGAAACAGTTGCTTAAAGACTATGAAGAAGATATTACCAAATACGTAGGAGGATTGGATAAAGCTAAGGTTAAAGCTGTTTATAATCATATCTCCACCTTCTTGGCAAAAGAAAACAAACGTTTTCAAATCACGAAGATAGCAAAGAATGCAAGAAATAGAGATTATATCGGGTGTGTAGAATGGTTGGCTGATGCCGGTGTTATAAATGTATGTTATTGTTTGAATCTACCAGAGCTTCCACTTAAAGGAAATTATGATTCTAAACTCTATAAAATTTATTATAAAGATACAGGCCTGCTTATTGCATCTCTCGATGAAGAAGCCCAGGAAGATTTGAGAGCTAATAAAAATCTTGGTACATACAAAGGAGCTATATACGAGAATATAGTAGGAGATATGCTGGTAAAGCAGGGATATAATCTCTACTATTATAGTAGCGACAGGCCTTCTCTTGAAATGGATTTCTTTGTAAGAGATGCAGATTCACTTGTTCCTATAGAGGTTAAAGCCAATGACAGTGCAACAGCATCATTGAATAAGTTGTTGAGTGAGGATAAATATCCTGACGTAAAATATGGAATAAAATTGGGTTATAAAAATATAGGATTTAATGGTAAGTTCTATACTTTCCCGTACTTTTTGACTTTTTTGTTGAGGAGATTTTTGGCAGAGAAATGAGAACTATATTCGGTTCTTGAATCCACCGTATTATACGGAAAAAACCCGCGTCCATAGTAGGATGCGGGCTCTTTGATTGTGGCGGAACCGGAGAGGCAATTGCCCCGTATTATTCCGGTTTGTATGAGTCTTTCAGGGATGCCGTCTTGTTGAAGATGGCTTTGTCCTCTGAGGAATCTTTGTCCTTGATGTAGTATCCGGTGCGCTCGAACTGTACGGCGATGCCCGAATTGTCTTCGAGAAGCGCCGGCTCTGCAAACGCCTTGCCGATGGTAAGAGAGTCAGGATTGAGGAAATCCTTGTAGTCTTTGTCTTCCGGTACCTGGCTCATGTCCGCAAGGGTGAACAGGCGGTCGTAATTGCGCAGTTCGATTTCTTTGGCGTATGCCGTGGAAACCCAGTGAATGGTGCCCTTGACACTTCTCCACTCTCCGGCTCCCGGACGGGTGCTTGGGTCGTATGTGCATCTCAACTCTATGACATTGCCTGCTTCGTCTTTGATGACCTCCTCGCACTTTATGATATAGGTGTATTTGAGGCGGACCTCTCCGTCAGGCTTGAGTCTGAAGAACTTCTTCGGAGCGTCTTCCATGAAGTCAGCACGGTCAATCAGCAACTCTCCCGTGAAAGGAACTTTGCGTGTGGGTCCTTCCGGCTCGGCAGGGTTGAGAGGGCAGTCAAACCACTCTACCTGTCCTTCCGGATAATTGGTGATGGTGACCTTGACCGGGTCCTGGACCACCATGTACCTGTTGGACCGTGCGTTCAGGTCCTGACGTACGCACCATTCGAGGAGCTGGATGTCCATGAGCTGGTCGCGCTTGGAAACACCGATCTTGTCGCAGAACATCTTCAGTGCATCTGCCGTATATCCTCTTCTGCGCACGCCGCAGAGTGTAGGCATTCGAGGATCGTCCCATCCTGAGACGATGCCTTTCTGGACAAGTTCCAGAAGCTTGCGCTTGGACATCAGGGTGTATGTCAGGTTGAGTCTGGCAAACTCGTACTGATGCGAAGGATATATGCCGAGGGTCTGGATGAACCAGTCGTACAGAGGCCTGTGCACATCGAACTCGAGGGTACAGATGGAGTGGGTGATTCTCTCTATGGAATCACACTGTCCGTGGGTGTAGTCGTACATCGGGTAGATGCACCATTTGTCTCCGGTGCGGTGGTGATGCGCATGCTTGATACGGTACAGAAGCGGATCGCGGAACATCATGTTGGGATGGGCCATATCAATCTTGGCACGGAGGACTTTCTCTCCATCAGCGTATTTGCCGTCACGCATCTCCCGGAAGAGTTGCAGATTCTCTTCTACGCTGCGGTTTCGCCAAGGGCTGTCTTGGCCAGGCTTGTCCACTGTTCCTCTGTTCTTTGAAATCTCTTCCTGGGTCTGGTCGTCCACATAGGCGAGGCCCCTGCGGATGAGTTCTTCCGCCCAGATGTAGAGCTGGTCGAAATAGTCGGATGCATAGCACTCCTTCTCCCACTGAAAGCCCAGCCACTTGATGTCCTCCTTAATGGAATCCACGTACTCGACATCTTCCTTGACAGGGTTGGTGTCATCATATCTTAGATTGGTCTTGCCGCCGTATTTCTGTGCGAGACCAAAGTTTATGCATAGAGATTTGGCATGTCCGAGGTGGAGATATCCGTTCGGCTCAGGAGGGAAACGGGTCAAAATACTCGTAACTTTTCCCGACTTGAGATCGTCTTCAATGATTTCCTCGAGGAAATTCAGTTTCCTGGCTTCTTCCATGATCGTTTTGCGTAAAATGTTTATTGTTTCAAAACTCCAAATTTATAAAAAAGTTCTTAATAATCTGATATTATTTGCGTATATTTACGGAATTATGGCAATAAAACTTTCAGTAAAGAAAACGTCTTCTTCATTGTTCTGCTGCAGCAAGTGGTGGGGAAATCCTGATTTGCCGCCGCAGATGGAGTATCCCGTGATGAAATATGAGAATGAAGAAGGTGAGCAGGAAGAGTATCCTCTCACGTTTGTATGTCAGATAGATTGTGCAGATATAGCTCCCTATGATGCTGAAGGGAAACTGCCACATGAAGGGATGTTGTATTTTTTCGCGGCGATAGATGATTATGTGGGGTATGAGTCGCCCTTGCAGACGCATCTCGGAAAGTGGGACAAACAGCTTGCAGTGGTCAAATACAGCAAGACCGTCAATATGGAGACATTCAACAGCTGCATACTTGTGGATGACGAGGACAATGAGTTGGCTGAGCCTGAGATGGCAATTGAATTCAGCGCCTGCGAGGATAGTGCCGACGGACACAAACTTCTCGGCGTCCCATTCTTTGGCGATGTCGCCGAGCAGAATCCCGGGTGCGAGAGTCTTCTTCAGATAGATGAGGATGACGACCTGGGAATACGGTTCCATGACAGCGGTATGTTTAATTTCATGATTAAAGGCAGCGACCTTGGTTTCGGCAATTGGAAGCGGGCCTTTGGTTACTTGCATTCGCTGTAGAGCATGAGCGTTCACGGGTTTAACATCTTTCTTCTGGTGATGACGATAGTGGCTGTAGCTGTTTTCGTGGCACTGTTCTTCGTGGATGCCGGATATGGTAAATTCTACAATAAGAAATGGGGACCTGCCGTCAGCAACAGGCTTGGCTGGGTGCTCATGGAGTCTCCGGTTTTCATTGCAATGCTGGTGCTGTGTCTGTTGTCCGACAGGAAGGATGACTTGACGCGGCTGGTGTTTCTGATGATATTCGAGCTGCATTATTTCCAGCGCGCCTTCATTTTCCCGTTCCTTATCAAGGGAAAGAGTAAAATGCCATTGAGCATCATTCTTATGGGTATAATTTTCAATACCTTGAATGCTCTCATGCAGGGAGGTTGGATATTCTTTCTCTCGCCTGAAGATATGTACGCGGAGAGTTGGCTCTGCAGCCCTCAGTTCATAATAGGGACAATCGTGTTTGCGGTGGGAATGTTCATAAACATTCAGTCTGACGACATAATACGACATCTTCGCGCACCGGGCGACACCAGGCACTATCTTCCGAAAAAGGGGATGTTCAAGTATGTGACATCGGCCAATTATTTCGGAGAATTTACCGAATGGGTGGGATTCGCCATTCTGACATGGTCATGGTCCGGAGCCGTATTCGCCGTGTGGACATTTGCCAACCTTTGTCCGAGAGCATCAAGGACATACGAGAAATATAAAAAAGAATTCGGGGATGAACTTGACACCACGAAGGTCAGGAGAATCATTCCGTTCGTTTATTGATTTTATGGAATCCAGGATTTTTACTCCCTGCCGGATAGGACCGGTGGAACTTCGCAACAGAGTTATCAGATCTGCCGCATTTGAGAACATGGCGTATGGCAACAGGCCGTCCAAGGATTTGTTTGACTATCATACGGCTGTAGCGCGTGGTGGCGTAGGGATGACTACGGTGGCTTATGCTGCCGTGAGCCGGTCCGGGCTGTCCTTTGACGGGCAGTTGTGGATGAGGAAGGAGATTGTCCCGGAACTTAAGAAACTTACCGATTCGGTCCATTCGTACGGGGCCAAGGCGTCCATCCAACTTGGACATTGCGGCAATATGACCCACCGTGCCACTTGCGGATGTATGCCTGTGGGTGCGTCGTCCGGATTCAATCTTTATTCTCCGACTTTCGTAAGGGCGTTGCGCCGGGATGAGATTTACTCGCTGGTGGATGATTTTGGAAATGCTGTGAATCTTGCGCGTGAAGCCGGATTTGACTGTGTGGAAATACATGCCGGACACGGATATCTTATCAGCCAGTTCCTTTCTCCTTATACCAATCATCGCCATGATGAGTTCGGAGGCAGCCTTGACAACCGCATGCGGTTTATGCGACTGGTTATCGAAAGGGTCATGAAGGAGGCTGGAGACGATATGGGTGTGATAGTCAAAGTGAATATGCATGACGGGTTCAAGCGCGGCATGCAGACCGATGAGTGCCTGCTTGTAACCAAGGAACTGGAGAGGCTCGGAGTTCATGCATTGGTGCTGACGGCCGGCTTTGTAAGTAAGGCTCCGATGGAGGTTATGCGCGGAGCCATGCCGCTTAAGACTCTTCGCTACTATATGGATATGCGTAAATTCTGGTGGCTCAAGGCAGGAATAGCCCTCGGAGGCCGTCTTATGATACCGACTGTGCCGTATAAGGAAGCGTATTTCCTGGAAGAGGCCAAGCTGTTCAGAGCGCAGTTGAAGCTTCCTCTGATCTATGTGGGAGGATTGATTTCCAAGCATAAGATGGAAGAGGTGCTGGATGCCGGATTCGAGGGGTTGCAGGTGGCAAGGGCGCTGGTCCATGATACGGATTTTGTCAACAAGCTTCGCTCCGGAGAAGTTGAGTGTAGCGGATGCAAGCATTCAAATTACTGTATAGGAAGGATGTACACGCTGGAGATGCGCTGTCATCACTGTGTGGAAAACCTACCTGAAAGTCTGAAAAAAGAGATTGACAAAGCTGAAAGGCATGGCTAAGAGAAGACTCGGACATACCCCGTTGGCACTGGTGACAGGAGGCAGTTCCGGAATGGGACTGGAGTATTGCCGTACCCTGGCCGGTGCGGGATGCAATTTGCTGATTGTGAGTATTGAAGAAGAAAAACTTCAGTCGATTGCACAGGAGATTACGGATGAGTTCGGGGTGAGGGCGACCGGGGTGTTCATGGATCTTTCCAGACCTGATGCCGCTGACAGGCTTTATTCATATTGCCGGGACCACGGATATGAGGTGGATATCCTTATCAATGATGCCGGGGTCTTTTTCTTCAAAGAGTTGGGGCGCGGGAATATTGACAGGATGGAGATGATGATTAACCTCCATACCCTCACACCTGCCAAACTCTGTGTGCTGTTCGGGGAGGATATGAAAAAACGCGGGTGCGGATATATTCTCAATATGAGTTCGGTAGCCGCAAATCTGCCGTTCCCGGGGGTTACCACATACTCTGCCACCAAGGCGTTTCTCAAGTCTTTCGGCAAGTCTCTTTATTATGAGATGAAGCCTTACGGAGTGAGGGTATGTACTGTGTGTCCCGGCGCTGTGGCCACTCCTCTGTATAGGCTTAAGCCTTCTCTTCTGAGACTTGGAGTGTGGCTTGGTATAATTAAGAAGCCTTCTACCATAGTCAGACGTGGACTGAAAGGGATGTATCGCGGCCGTCGGGTCGTCAATCCTTCACTGATGAGCTACTATCTCCCTCCCATGCTGGGAATTCTTCCGAAACCTCTCATAAGCGCGATATGGAAAAAACTATAGTAATCACAGGTGCGAGCGGCAGTATGGGCTCTGCTGCCGTCAAGGCTCTTGCAAAGAAAGGCTTCGGTGTGATAATGGCGTGCCGGAATCTGTCCAAGGCTTCTGCCGTGAGGGAGGATATCCTGCGGGAAGTTCCGCAGGCGAAGCTCGAACTTGCCGAACTCAGGCTGGATTCTTTCGCCTCCATACGGGAGTTTGCACGGTCCCTTAATGACAGGAAACTTTACGGACTTTTCAATAATGCCGGAGTCATGCCCAAAGATTATACTCTTACCGGCGACGGATACGAGCAGACCATAGCGGTCAACTATCTCGGGCCTTTCCTGCTTACGCATCTTCTGTTTCCCAATCTGGAAGGCGACGGACATGTAGTGAATATGGTGTCGCTTACCTGCAATCACGTGAAAGAACCGTCGGACTTTATAAATGTGCGGCCCGAAGATTACCGTCAGTTGCACAATTATGCCATTTCCAAACTGGCACTTATGTATTTCAGTATAGAACTTGCCCGTCGCGAGCCTGATTTGAACGTGAATGTGGCGGACCCGGGTGTGGTGAACAGCAATATGATAGATCTTGGCCGGTGGTTCGATCCGATAGCTGATACCGTATTCAAACCTCTGTGCAAGACTCCGGCGGAGGGTGCTCTTCCGGCAGTCAACGCCATGCTTTCCGACAGGAGTATGCAGCTTTTCAGAGGTGATGGTTATGAGCCGATACCGGATAAATTTCTGGAGAGGCGAATATCTTCGGCGGCATTGTGGGAGCAGACGGAGTCAATATTCCGCGATATGTACCAGGAGGATTGAGAAGATGGATTTTTTAACTTGCAAAATATGATTAAGTCAATGACAGGATACGGCAAGGCGGAGGCTTTGCTGGGCGGAGGCAAACTTACCGTTGAGATTCGTACTCTGAACGGCAAGACTGCGGATATCAACCTTAAGAGCCAGCTCCTTCCCAAGGACAGGGAGCTTGAGATTAGAGCCAGACTGGCCCAAATGCTTGTAAGGGGCACGATAGATGTGTTCCTGACATGGGAGCCGGACGCTTCTGATTCCGGTCGCCAGATTAATATGGACATTGCGAGAGCTTATATGCACGGTGCTATGGAACTTGCCTCTGAAATGGGACTTTCTCTGTCACCGGAACAGACTGCCGGGATTCTTTCCTCGGTGCTGCGTATGCCTGAAGTTGCGGAGGTCAAGAAGACAGATGTCCTTGGAGAAGAGAACTGGCCAGAAATAAGCGCGGCCTTCGATCGCTGCATAGATATGGTTTGTGATTACCGCAGCAGGGAGGGAAAGGCTCTATATGCTGATGTTACGTCCAGAGTCGCTACGATAGTAGAACTTTATGATAAGATTGAAATGCTTGAACCAGAGAGAATTGATAATATCCGCAAGAAAATTGCCAAGGCGGCTGAAGATGCTGCGGTCAAAATGGACGTGGAGCGGTTTGAGCAGGAAATGATATTTTATCTTGAGAAGCTGGATATCAACGAGGAAAAAGTGCGTCTTCGTCAGCACTGCAAATATTTTATGGATACCATCGATTCAGAGGAGGCCCCGGGTAAGAAGCTGGTGTTCATAATCCAGGAGATGGGCAGGGAAATCAATACTACCGGCTCGAAAGCCAACTGCTCTGAGATTCAGCAGTATGTAGTGCGTATGAAAGACGAGCTTGAGAAGATTCGCGAACAGTCGATGAATATTCTTTAAGCCTCAAGAAGGGCTTTCAGATAGGCTGCCGGGTCGTCTGACTGCCATAGTGCGCCGAGAACGGCGGCTCCGCCGAATCCCAGTGCGCGCAACTCATCTATATGCTCCAGGCTTACTCCGCCGAGAGCCCATACTTTTTTATCTATTATGCCTTCTGATGCTGCCTTCTCCAGAACTTCCCTTGGGAAAGCGCTGCCATATCCTTCTTTGGAGATGCTGTCATAGATAGGACTGAGAAACAGATAGCCGCATTCGTCTTTTCTTGTCCTGACCTCTTCTATGCTGTGGCATGACATGGAGATTGAAAGTCCGTCCGAGTCAGAAGGGGGCAGGGGATTGCGTGAATTGAGATGTATTCCTCCGAGTCCGAACCGCCGGGCGAGTTCAAAATGGTCATGAATGACAATGCGTCTGCGGTATTCCGGAGAAATGTCTTTTATCCACTCGGCGAGTTGCTGCTCTGTGCCGTGAGGCTTTCTTAGGTGCAGTCTTGTCAGCCCGCAGTCAAACAATCTGCCGGCAAGCTCTGTCTCACCGCTGAAGAAGTCAGGTCTTGTGATGGCTATGATATTCATTACGGGAGGTCAATGATAAAAGATTCCATGGTGTGCAGATCGATGTTCCACAGCTTCCCTATGAGCGGGCTGCCGAATCCTCCTGCTATTTCCAGCACCTGGGCGGCTTCCGCGCTTCCGACTATAGCCGGGGTGATGCCCGATACCGCTTTGGA
>HF986305.1:29661-31457 GCA_000432655.1 Bacteroides sp. CAG:1060 | reverse complement strand
CCAATCCCGCTTTGGACGGCGGCGGCATGGCGCGCAACTCGTTCTCGTCGTACAAGTCTCTGTATGAGCGTATACGGCCATTTCCGTCAGGGATGCAGAACACTGATACCTGTCCGCTCAGGCCTTGTATGCTGCCGTAGATATATGGTTTGCCGAATTGCATGCACACGTCGCTGATAAGGAATCGTGTGGAGAAATTGTCGCATCCGTCCACTACCATATCATATCCTCTTATGATGTCCTGGGCGTTCTCCGGGGTGAGAAAACTGTCATATATGTCGATATGTACCTCGGAATTGAGTGCGTGGAGTCTTTCGAAAGCGCATTCCACCTTGCTGCGGCCTATGTCGGATTCCCTGTAAAGGGTCTGGCGCTGAAGATTGGTCAGGCTCACCTTGTCGGCATCTGCGATTCCGAGGGTGCCTATTCCGGCAGCAGTAAGGTATGTGGCGATGGGGGAGCCCAGTCCGCCTGCTCCTACCAGCAGAACCCTGGATGAGGAGAGCCTTTTCTGACCCTCCTCTCCGAGTTCCGGAAGAATTGTCTGCCTTGAATACCTTTCCATCTATCGTATGCTCGTGTGGTCGAAACTGGCGTCCCAGTCCTTCCATACCGGTTCGCGTCCCAGCTCCCTGAGCCTGCGGTCAATCTCCTGTGCCGTCCTGTCATCGCTGATATGGAACTGCTCAAGTGCCTGAGGATATGTGTGGTATCCTCCTGGTTCCGTCTTGCTTCCCGCACTCATGGTCGTGACCCCGAGAGTTGCCATATTGTCTCTGATATTGGCCGGCTCTCGTGTGGAATAGGAGATATCCACGTCGTGATCGAAGATTCGCATGGCGAAAGTGACCTGCGCAAGCTGCTTGTCCGTCATTACGCAGTTTGGCTCGAAGCCTCCGTTCTCGGCAGGCCTCATGCGCGGGAAATTCACGCTGTATTTGGTTCGCCAATAGTGTTTCTGGAGATATCTGAGGTGATAGGCCATCATTGTGATGTCGGTTCTCCAGTCTTTCTCGAGTCCTATGAGAACGCCCATTCCTATGGAGTGTACACCGGCTTGTCCCATGCGGTCGAATCCGTTGCATCTCCAGTCGAAATTGGCTTTCATTCCACGAGGGTGGTAGATGTTGTAATGTGCTCTGTTGTAGGTCTCCTGGAAGCATATTACACCGTTGAGTCCGTGGCGGATAAGTTCCTTGTACCCTTCTACGTCAAGAGGCATTACCTCGATTTTCAGATTTGAAAAGTACTTCTTGGCGCTGTCCAGAGCCTTGGCGAGGTAAGGCACTCCGGCCTTGGCCGGATTCTCGCCTGTAACTATCAGCAGGTTTTCGAACGGGGCCAGTTTCTTGATGGCCTTGTATTCATCCTCACACTGCTGCGGTGTAAGAATCACACGGGGCATGGGGTTGCTGATATGGAAGCCGCAATACACACATGAGTTTGTGCATGAGTTGGTGATATACAGGGGAATGAACATCGAAATGGTCTTTCCGAATCTCTCCTCTGTGTATTTTCTGCTGAGCGCAGCCATAGTCTCGAGATATGGCTCTGCGGCAGGTGAGATGAGCGCCATGAAATCTTCTACGTCACAATGCTCCTTGCCGAGAGCCCTTCGGACATCATTGTCCGTTTTGGATGCTATTTTAGCAGTGGTCTCGTCCCAGCTGATTTTGGCAAGTTCGTCTGTAAACATCTTCTCCCTCCTGTTATGCTTCGTCAAGGAATGCGGTCAGAGGTGAGCTTGCTTCTGCAATGAATCCGTTGCTCTGAGCTCCGAGTCCCGCTTCAAAAGC
>HF986305.1:27414-29500 GCA_000432655.1 Bacteroides sp. CAG:1060 | reverse complement strand
CCGGCATCCACTACTACCGGAACCGTAGCCTGTTCTATGATGATTCTGAGAAAATCTCTTGTCTGAAGGCCCTTGTTGGTGCCGATAGGAGCGCCAAGTGGCATCACTGCTGCTGCTCCGGCCTCTTCAAGATGCTTGCACAGGGTAGGGTCTGCCTGGCAGTACGGGAGCACGACGAATCCGAGTTTTACGAGTTCTTCCGTGGCCTTCAAAGTCTCTATGGAGTCCGGAAGGAGGTATCTTGGGTCCGGGTGAATCTCAAGTTTGAGCCAGTTGGTGCCGAATGCCTCACGTGCCATCTGGGCGGCGAATACCGCTTCTTCAGCATTTCTTACTCCGGAAGTGTTGGGCAGCAACTGGATGCCCGGATGTGCTATATGCTTGAGCATGTCGTCTTCCTTATCCTCCAACTCTATGCGCTTCATCGCCAGAGTGACCATTTCTGTCCCTGATGCCAGAATGGCTTTTTCCATGAGAGTGTTGGAATTGAATTTGCCGGTTCCAAGAAAAAGTCTGGAATTGAATTCTTTTCCTGCAATAATCAATTTTTCCATATTATTTTTCGTTTTTTGATTGTCTGATGGCTGTTATAATCTTTTCTGTCATCGCTGCCGGATCGTCTGCGTTGAGAACAGCCCCGCTCAACGCAATCCCATCTACGCCTATGCCCATGATGGACGGAATGTCATCCACCGTAATGCCTCCTATGGCAACTACAGGAATGTGTATCCCGGCTTCCTTCATGCCCCGTACAATGGCCTCATATCCTTTCAGGCCGAGCACCGGAGCGAGGTTTTTCTTGGTGGTGGTGAACCTGAACGGTCCGCAGCCTATATAGTCCGCACCCTGCCGATGCAGCCTGAGTACGTCTTCCAAGGTATTGGCCGTGCCTCCGATAATCTTCCCCGGTCCCAGAATTGTCCGTGCCTTGTCTACGGGCATGTCATTTTTGCCGAGATGCACTCCGTCAGCCCCGGTCCTCTCTACAAGTTCCACATGATCGTCCAGAATGAATCTGGCACCGCTTTCCCGGCACAGGGGAGCGACTACCGCCGCCACTGCTTCTATCTGTTCCGCTGATGCGTCTTTCATCCTGAGCTGCACCCATTTGCAGCCTCCCTCCAGAACCAGTCTGATGCCGTCTTCGTAGCTGAATCTGTCTGTGAAATGTGAAATGAACTGAAACATTCTCCTACCCTCCGCATGTGGCGCGTATCACGATGATGCTTGCGCCGTCCTCTATGGCACAGTGTTCCCATTCGCTTCGCGGTATCATCTTGTTGGATACAGCCACCGCTATGCCTTTCTCCGGGAGATCAAGCTGTATGGCCAGTTCCTTCAGAGTGGAGGCTTCCGTGTGTGTGTCCTTGCCGTTAATCTTTACTGTCATAGATGCTATCTGAATTTGTAGAAATGGTCCACCGGACCGAATCCATGTCCTATCTTGTACTCCGCGCCCGCGATGATGGCTCCGTTGATATAATCTTTGGCTGCGGATGCGGCTTCCGGAAGGGACATCCCTTTGGCCAGCATGGACGCGAACGCCGAAGACAGGGTGCATCCGGTGCCGTGGGTGTTTGCTGTGTGTATTCTTACGGACGGAAGCTCGTATGTCTTTCCGTCTTCCACATCATGGAAAATATCCACAAGCGCCTCTTCTTTCAGGTGACCTGCTTTCAGAAGCACGCTTGCTCCGTACATGTCTGCGAGTTTTCTGGCAGCATCCGGAAGGTCTTTCTGCACAGAGAGCCTCTCTCCTCCGAGAAGAATCTCCGCTTCAGGGATGTTGGGAGTTATCACTCTCGCCCTTGGGAGAAGTTCCGAGGTGAGGGCGGAGATGGCTTCTTCCTCTATCAGACGGTGTCCGGAGGTGGAGACCATTACGGGGTCAAGAACCAAATTCCTGACATCGAACTTGTCGAGCATTCTGCGGACGCATCGTACTACTTCCGACGAATGGAGCATTCCGATTTTGACCGCATCCGCACCGATGTCGGAGAGTACGGCTTCTATCTGTCCCTGGAGAATGTCTATAGGCACGGCACTTACTGCGCTTACTCCAAGGGTGTTTTGTACCGTAATGGCG
>HF986305.1:0-27389 GCA_000432655.1 Bacteroides sp. CAG:1060 | reverse complement strand
GCCGATGCTGCATAGCGTCCACAGGCGGAAATCGTTTTGATGTCCGCCTGTGCGCCAGCGCCTCCTCCGGAGTCGCTGCCGGCGATGGTGAGAACTGTATTGTATCGTTTCATTTCAATCGTTGTATGCCTGATCCCAGAATATCCATTCAAACTGGGTCGATTTCACAAATGCCATGGTCATGAGCCTGCGTCTTTCTTCCGACTGCTGTGATGCTACCGAATCCGTGAGCTCTATGCAGCATCTGGCGCCTTCGTCCATAAGCGGGGACGAATAGCACTCTATCCAGTCCCTGTATGGATTTGAGTCTGAAGAGGCGATACCCTGAAGATACTTTCCGACTTCGTTGTATATCCATGTGCAGGGAAGAGTGGCAGCGAGTGATAGTGCAAGGTCCTTGCTCCGGATAATCTCCGATGTGTGTCCGAGATACTCCAAAGTGCCTTCCATGGGCTCAGCATCGTGGAGGACGCCTATGGTGCCGGCGAGAAGTTCGTGGAGACTGTTCTCCGATTCCATCCCGTCTTTTGCGAACTGTCTGAACATCTCGGCGTAGCGGCCCGGCGGGAGCATCTGCGATATGGCTTCCATCTCGGCCGCGTACCCCTTAAGATATATCTTGTCCTGGGCGATGTACCTTGAAAACTTGTCTTTGGAAAGGGTCCCCAAGGCAAGCTCGCGGATGAAAGGATGTGCCTTTATATCCTCCAGTATGGAAGTTACGCTCCTGTATGCTTCTTCGCTCCAACTCATAATCGGGCTTTTCTATTTCTTGTATCCGATGATGGCTACATAAGAGCCTCTGTCATAGCCTTCGATTGGGTCTTCTACCGTTGTGAATGAGTAGTGCGGGTCGAGCGTCAGCGTCTGCCGGTACTCAAGATCCGAGAATCCGTTTGCGATAAGGGTATCTGACTTCTCTTTGGTGGTACGCCAGTTGGCCTGTTTTACGAGTTCTATCGGATATGGGTCCTTCGGCTTGCATCCTTCAAGGAGAGGGTGATCCCATGTGCCTACAGCAAGGGCGAGGTTGTAGATGAGACCGTATGCACTCTCTTTCGGAATGTCTATCACGACAGCCTTGCCGCCTTTGCGAAGGGCCTTGTGTGACTTCCTCAGCGCCAATCCGAGATCCTGCATGTAGCACGGACATCCGTTGAAGAGTACCGTGTCGTACAGTTCTTCTCCGTAATCGGCTTCTTCCGCTGTGTTGATCTCCACATCGAATCCGCGTTTTCTTGCTATTACCGCCATTCCTTCGGCCGGTTCGATGCCATGAGCTATGCGGATGCCGTATTTGTCAGAAAGCAGTTTCTCGAACAAGGCGCTTCCGCATCCGATAGAAAGAATGGAACCTGAATTTTCGAGACAGGATGCTACAAGTCTCAATTCTGTCTCAAGGACGTTGGTGTTTTCCAAAAACCACGCATCATATTCGGATGCGTACTGGTCAAATGCCTGATAACCCATAATTCTAAATGTTTAAATGTCAGACATCCGGGGAATTGTATAGTTCCGTGGCGTGAACTATTCTGTTCTCAATCCCTACGGCAGCATTATCTGCTTCAGGTTTTGAGGGTATAATCTCAGCCAACAACATATTGGCACCCCTTTGATGTTCATGGTGCAAATATACTAAAAAACCGGATTAGTATCCGGCTTTTTTTACTCTTGAATGGAGGATATGTGCGAGAAGGACTCCAATGCAAATGAATCCGACTCCTATAAGGGCGCTGTATCTCACTCCGGCGCCATGGTCGATAGGCAGTCCTCCGCAGTAGGCCCCGATGGCGTTACCAAGGTTGAATGCGAGCTGAATCATCGCTCCTCCCATCATTTCCCCGCCAGGGGAGAATTTGATGATAAGATGCTGCTGTGGAGAGGACACTGCAAACAGCCCTCCGCAGCATAAGACGGTCATAAGCGGAGCGATAATCTTGTTGCTTGCCCCAAGGAACAGGACGGCAAGCGCAGCCACCATCAGAATCTGTATTACAAATATGACCTTTGTAGGGGAGTATTTGTCCGAAAGCCGTCCTCCGGCGAGGTTGCCGACGCACATTCCGACTCCTGCCAGAATCATTATCAGGGTCATGGCGGAAGATGGGAATCCGGCGACCTCTGTCATCATCGGACTGACATAGCTGTAGTAGCAGAATATGCCGCCGTTTCCGGCCATGGTGACCGCGAGAATGAGCCATGGTTCCGGCTTTCTCAGGAATGAGAATTGTGCTTTTATACCATGGTCCTCCAATGCCGGCAGCCTTGGTATCCATCTCAAAATGAGGAAAATGGTCAGGATGCTCCAGAATGAAGAAAACGCGAAGACAATGCGCCAGCTTACTTCTTCTCCCATGAGGGTCCCCAGCGGAACGCCGATGAGATTGGCAATAGTCATGCCCATTACCATTATTGAAATGGCCGTGGTGCTTTTGCTCTTGTCCGCAAGCCTTTCGGCCACGATGCTTCCTACTCCGAAAAATGCTCCATGGGGGAGTCCGGATATGAATCTGGAGAGCATGGCTACATAGTAGTTGGGCGCAAAGGTGGTGATAATGCCTCCGAGGAGCTGGATGCAGATAAGTCCGACGAGAATGCTTCTCAATCCCTTCCCTCGCGAAACGATTACTGCCAAAGGTGCGCCTACGCAGACGCCAAGAGCATAGACGGAAATCAGATGTCCGGCTTGCGGTATGGAGATTGCCAGGTCCGCTGCAAGGTTGGGAAGAATTCCCATCATTACATATTCCGTGATGCCGAATCCCAGGGTCCCGGCTGCAAGGGCATACAGGCCCTTGGTTGAAGTCTTGTTCATTCTATTCCAATATCATGACAAATCCTCCACGCGGTATCAGTTCCATCGCGTAGGAGTCCTTTATGTTCTCCTTGGAAACGATAAACCCTTTTCCGTCAGCAGTATCGGTGAAAACCTTGGCACTTGTGGCATGGAATCCATATTTCTCAAGTTTTTCAAAAGAGAATTCCACGCGCCTTGCAGAATCAGTACCGTTGATGCCGGAGATATACCATTTGTTCTCTTTTCTTCTTGCCAGGACCACATCCTTTCCCGGGTATCCGGTGAGGAGTCTGGTATCGTCCCATGCGGTAGGAAGGGTGGAAAGCAGGGCCTTTACATCTTCCGGAAGATGGAGATACACGGAAGGTCTGTCCGGCATGTGCTGCAGACCGGATTCAAACAGAATCGGCAATGCCAGTTCGTGGCAGTCGCTGGTGATATGCGGATGCTGAGAATCACTGAAGGTCCCCGGGGTGTAGTCCATCGAGCCGACAACGTTCCTTGTGAAAGGGAGTGTGGCGTTGTGGCAGGCGGCTGCATTCGTGAGAACAGGCAGGTTGTTGTACCATTCTGCTCCATATACGCCTTCGGTGGTCATAAGGTTCGGATAGGTCCTCTGCCAGCCGCGAGGGAGTGTGGCTCCATGGAAATTGATGAGAAGGCCGTATCGGGCAGCATCCTCCATGAGGTCGATATAATAGTTCATGTCTTCGGCGTTGTCTCCGTGGAAGAAGTCCACTTTGATGCCGTAAACCCCCTGTTCTTTAAGCCAGGCGTATTCTTTCTGCCTGTCTTCTTTTTTGTTGAGCCGGTAGTATGGGGTTGGGGCTCCGTTAATCCAGTTGGTGCTTGAGTTGTACCAAATCATCGGCTTGACACCTTTGGATGCGGCATACCTGAGAGCGTCGGTAATATCGCCGCCATTGCCCATGTTGTCCCATTCGGCGTCGATGAGGTCATACGGCCAGCCCATTGCTGCGGCAAGGTCAATGTACTCGCATACGATTCTGTAGTCTGACGAACCGTGATTGTGAGCCCAATATATCCATGCGGAAAGGCCAGGCTTTATCCAGGACGTGTCCTCTATGGCGCACGGTTCGCTTACATCGGATACAAGAGTGGACTCCACTACAGTATCCAGGCCTCCTGCTATAATCACTCTCCACGGAGACTCCCAGCCGTTGTCGTACTTAAGGATGCTGTCCGCGAGGATTACATTGTAGCGGCATGAGTCTGCTTTGTTGTCGAGATATGAGCCGCAGTGGTTTCTCTGGATTCCTGCCTCGGTAATCAGGGCGAATGTCCCTTCGCATGATTCGATGAGTGCCGGATAACCCCATTTGTTGCCCGGTCTCCACCTTCCTTGTGCGTGCCCGTCTGTGACGTATGGATAGAAATCCTCGTATCCGTCCTGATGGTAGGTCTGTATCCATCGTCCGGTACCGTCCGGAATTGTGTAGGACGTGTGGTCCGATGTGACGGCACCGGAGCCATTCGGAATCAGGTATCTGAATGCCAGACCATCATTGAAGAGTCTGAATTCCATATTCATAACTTCTCCTGCAGCGTTGGTGACGGTGATCTTTCGTGTGTTGGCAGTGTTGCTGCACATCAGGCGTTTACCGGTAATCATGGAATACTCCTCAGAGTGCCTGAGAACTTTTCCCGATCTGATGCTGAGGCCTTCGAGCCATGCCGAGTTCTCTGTCTCAAGACCGAGGCTGTTGTCAGATAAGACTGCCATCCCGTCTTTGGAGAGGTCGAAGCGGAGGGAATTCTCGGATTCGTTCAAGTAAACTTTCAGTTCGAGAGCCCCGTCGGGAGACTCAAGAGTGATGTCATGGCTGCATGACAGCAGCGCAAGGGCGGACAGGGCCGCTGCGAATATAGTGTGTTTCATTTGTCTTTATGATTTATGGCAGCCTTGACGAAAGCTGTAAAAATGGGCTGAGGATGTTCCGGGGTGCTCTTATATTCCGGGTGGAACTGGACTCCGATGAAGAAAGGGTGTCCTGGAAGTTCCACCACCTCCACGAGTCCGGTCTGTGGATTGCGTCCGGTGGCCTTAAGCCCGGCTTTGTCGAAATCCTGGAGATACTCGGAGTTGAATTCGTAACGGTGACGGTGGCGCTCGGAAATCATATCCCTGCCATATATTGTCTGAATAAGCGAGCCCTTTTCGAGCTGGCAGTCATAGGCTCCGAGCCTCATGGTCCCTCCCTTGATGCTTGTGGATTTCTGGTCTTCCATAAGGTTTATTACCGGGTGGGTGGTGGTAGGGGATACTTCAGTGGAGTCGGCATCTTTGTATCCGAGGACATCTCTTGCGAATTCCACTACGCACATCTGCATTCCGAGACAGATTCCGAAGAACGGAAGGCCTTTCTCGCGTGCGTACTTTATGGCGGAGATTTTCCCTTCAAGACCTCTGGAACCGAAGCCCGGGGCTACCAGCACTCCGTCCATGCGGCCCAGAATCTTGTCTGCATTGGTGTCGTTGATATGTTCGCTGTGTACGGTGTGTACGCGAACCTTGCATTCATTGGCTGCTCCGGCATGTACGAAAGATTCAAGTATGGACTTGTAGGCGTCCTGAAGTTCCACATATTTTCCTACAAGCGCTATGTCCACTTCAGTCTTAGGGTGCTTGAGTTTCTCAAGAAACTCGTTCCATGCGCCCATGTCCGGCTGCGTGAAGTTTTCTATTTCCAGGTGCCTTACCACGAGCTCGTCAAGATGCTCTTCGTGCATGTTCAGCGGTACCTGATAGATGCTCCATGCGTCTATGGACTGGATTACGTGGCCGGGCTTGACATTGCAGAACAGCGCGACTTTCTTTCTGAGTTCCGGGCTGAGAGGATGCTCCGTGCGGCAGACTATCACGTCCGGCTGTACGCCTGCCTGCTGCAACATCTGTACTGAATGCTGGGTCGGCTTGGTCTTGAGCTCCTTGGCGGCACTCAGATATGGGACGAGGGTAAGGTGGATGGACATACAGTCTTCTTCGGGCAGTTTCCACTGGAGTTGTCTTACAGCCTCGACGAAAGGCTGGGACTCCATATCTCCCACGGTTCCTCCTATCTCTGTGATGATGATGTCGTAGTCTCCGCTTTTTCCGAGCAGGAGCATTCTCCGCTTGATCTCATCAGTAATGTGGGGAACTATCTGTACTGTCTTGCCGAGATATGCGCCTTCGCGCTCCTTGGTGATGACCGTGTTGTATATCTTTCCTGTAGTGACGTTGTTGGCTTTGGAAGTGCGTACGCCCAGAAACCTTTCGTAATGTCCCAGATCGAGGTCTGTTTCCGCTCCGTCATCGGTGACATAGCATTCCCCGTGCTCGTAAGGGTTCAGTGTCCCCGGGTCAATGTTGATATATGGGTCGAACTTCTGGATTGTGACCCTTAATCCGCGTGCTTGAAGCAGTTTTGCAAGAGATGCGGCGATAATGCCTTTGCCGAGTGAAGATGCCACTCCGCCCGTGACGAATATATACTTTGTATCCATAACGGACTGCAAATATAGTAATAGTTCAACGAAAAAATCAAATTTTTTCGTTTGATTTTGGAGTGACGGCAGCGGTGTCGGAAGGCTTGGAATTGAGTTGGGTCATGGCTTTGTCCGCGCCCACGAAGGCCCATGTCTTGATGCCGCCGACTATGCGGTCTGCCATGTCGGGAATCTGCTTTGACTGTTCGGGACTGAATGCACCGAGCACAAAATCCACTTGGCGTCCCTGCTCGAATTCATGGCCTACTCCAACCCTGATTCGGGTATATTCTCTGGTTTGGAGAAGTTCTTCAATGTTGCGAAGCCCGTTGTGTCCGCCGTTGCTTCCGGCTTTGCGCATTCTTATGGTGCCGAACGGGAGGTTGAGGTCGTCGCAGATGACGACAAGATTGCTGATAGGAATATCCAGTCTCTGTAACCAATACCGCACGGCATTGCCGCTGAGATTCATGTATGTGGACGGTTTCAGAAGGTGAAACTCGCGTCCTTTAAGCTTTATGGTGGCGACATCACCATAACGGTCGGTAGTGAATACGACATTGGATGCCTGAGCCCAGGCATCCAATATCATAAAACCTATGTTGTGTCTTGTGGCGGCGTACTCGGCTCCGATGTTGCCGAGACCTGTCACCAAGTATGACTTTTCAGACACGACGATTCAGAATTAAGCGGCTGCTGAGTTACGTGTAGCCTTGACACCGCATATGATGGTATCCTTGTCTGTAACGACAGTGGCGTTGTCCACCTTGATCTCGGCTGCTCTTATCTTCTTGTCGAGGTCAAGAGCGCTGATGTCTACGGTAACCTTGTCAGGAAGGTTGGCCATGAGGGCGCTGATGCGAATCTCACGGGCTGACTGATAGAACTTACCACCCTTCTGAACACCGACAGAGTGTCCGCTTACCTCGAGAGGAACATTGATGCAGATAGGCTTCTGCTCGTTGACAGCGAGGAAATCCACGTGGAGGCAGATGTCTGATACAGGATGCCACTGAAGTTCGTGGAGGATTGCTGTGAACTTCTTGTCTCCGTCGATAACGAGATCTACGATGTATGAAGCAGGAGTGTCGGTAAGATTCTTGAGCTCCTTGGCGTCAACAGTGAAAAGAAGGTTCTCTACTCCGCAACCGTAGAGATTGCAAGGAACGAGTCCTTTGCTGCGGAATTCTTTGATGACGGCCTTGTTGCCGACCTTGCGGCTGGTACCGTTAAGCGTAAAATGCTGCATTTTTCTAAAAATAAAATGTGTTACTCAATCTGAAAAACATCAGATCCCATTGCACCAAAACCAGGTGGTTTTTGAAATGCGCGCAAAGATAGTAAAATTTTGTTATTTTACCAAGCCTGTAGCGTCGTTCCAGGAAAGAGTCCTGTAGTAGGAATTGAGGTCCGTGCGTCCGTTTATTGGAATGTAGCAGCTCAGTCCGCAGCAGCGCTCCTGCTTGACGGAGAAAAACTTATCTGTCTCGCGGTGGAGTGTCACGCATTCTGCAAGGGCGGTATCGAGCGTTCTCAACTCTTCTTCGGTAGCCCCCATCACTCTGGCGTAGTCCCGAAGATCGTAGAAATATTTCTTGCCGTCGTAGAAATACGGCTGGACCATATATCTGTCCGCGGATGAAAGTACTGTTTCGTGCGTGTCGCAGATGGTTTTGAAACTCCGGGCGAGGCCGTCAAGCTTTCTGCAGTCCACTATGGTGACGGTGGCGGACTGCATATAGCCCGTCTGGGCGTTGATGGTATCGAAATAATCATTTGCCACTGCTTGCAGATCCGGTCTTGCACCGCTGAACAGATCCCAGGACAGTGTGGAATACTTGAACCCCTGTCTTAAGATTTCGGCCGGAGAGAACACTATCTGGTCGCACTTGTCTTTAAGCTGCCAGGCTACTTCCACTCCGCCCATCAGACAGGCGTCGAAAATGATATAGTCCATTTTCATCGGGATAGCTTCGGCGAAGTCCCTGATGTCGATTTCGTATGTGGTAAGTCTCCCTGCCGTGCCGGTCACTTGTACGCCTATGGATTTGGTGGCCGGGAAAACTTCCCCATGAGCGTCAGTGCCTGCCATCCAGATAGATTCCGATCCCTTGAGATATTTCTCCGGCAGCCATCCGGTACCGTGGGAAGAAACCATCATTCCGTAGTGTTTTGAAGGGAACATCTTCTCTACGTCCAGAAGCACTTCTCTTATTGAGGATGCCTTTGCGCTGAAGTAGCGTTCGGGATACGTGCCGGACCAGATGCCGTTTGCCGTGTATGCTTTCAGTGTGTCCAGTCTGGAGACTCCGGCTTTGCGGTAAACCTGTATGAGGTATGCCGGGGTGTCTGTCTCATAGTCCCCGTAAGTCTTTGTGGTGTGTATGTATGCCAGAAAAGCCTCGTCCCGTTCTTTGCCGGGCAGTATGCCTTCCTGTATCTCCATTAAGTATTCCAGAGTGTTGGGTGAAAGGTCATTGTATCCGAGACCGAAATAGACGAATACGTCTTCGTATCCGCCTTTGTGGGTGGTCTGGGTCCTCTCGCAGGAGCACAATGTCAGAAAAACTGCGGCGCAAAGCGCTGCGTGCAAAAACTTTTTCATTCGGCAAATATAATTCATTCTGAGTATAAATCCAATTGCCGGGAATAGTTGTATATTTGCCTTTATGAATGATTTGAATACGCGGATTCAGAAGGATTACTCTTATTATCTTAGGGTGGAAAGGCGTCTTTCCTCCAATACTGTTTCGGCGTATTGCTCGGATGTGGAGTTCTTTATGGATTGTGTCCGTAAGGCTCCGGCGGAAATTGTTCCGGAGGACGTGTCGTCTTTTCTTGCAGTGAGGGCGAATGCCGTGTCCAAGCGTTCCCAGGCCCGGATTCTCAGTTCACTGAGGTCGTTTTTTGACTGGTGTGTCGTGGAAGGGGAGAGAAAGGATAATCCTTGCGATGCCGTGGATGCTCCTAAGCTTGGAAAATATCTTCCGGAGGTCCTCTCGGTCGGGGAGGTTGAGTCTATAATAGAGTCGGTGGATCTGAAGAGCGCGTCCGGAATAAGGGACAGGGCGATTCTTGAGATGCTGTATGGATGCGGATTACGGGTGTCGGAGTTGTGCGGACTGCGTATCTCGCACGTGTATCTTGAGGAACTGTTTGTCCGTGTTGTGGGCAAAGGGGACAAGGAGCGTCTGGTCCCGATGGGGGAGAAGGCGGCACAGTCGTTTCGCAATTATCTGGAAGTAAGGCCTCAGCCCGCTTCTTCCGCGGCTGATGACATTGCGTTTCTCAATCTCAGGGGGAACCCTTTGAGCCGGGTTTCCGTGTTCAATATGATAAAGCGGCAGGCTCTGGCGGCGGGGGTGAACAAGGATATATCTCCGCATACGTTCAGGCATTCTTTTGCCACGCACCTTATTGAGAATGGTGCCGATCTGCGGGTTGTTCAGGAGATGCTCGGGCATGAATCCATCTTGACAACGGAGCTGTACACCCACATTGACACTCATACCTGGCAGGCATCGATCCTGGAGCATCATCCCGGTAAAACGAAGCGGTGAGCCGTGGCGTACTGCCTTATGCGAGGGCCTCTTTCAGAAGTTTGCCGAGGTCGGCCCCTTGCGGACAGCATATTGACTGCATGCCGCCTCGGATGGCTGCGCTTACATTGGCCGGGGAGTCGTCAAGGAAAAGCATTTCACCGGCATCGACCGGACCGGACAAAGCCTGAATTTCCTTTATGGCAGTCTGGAATATCTCATCTCCGGGCTTGAGCATGTGCATCTCGTAAGAGAGGAATTGTTTTTTGAAGATGCTGTCCATGGGAATGCCCAGATCTTCAAACATTTTCCAGCTTTGTACCATGGTGAGCGCATTGTTGTTGCTCAGCAGATACAAGTCATAGTGCCGGGACAGTTCCTTGAGCAGTCCGACTTTGTATGGAGCCACTCCGGCAAGGAGTTTGCCGAAAGCCTTCGCCACTTCTTCTTCAGTGGTGCCGGGTCTGCACATCGCGAGAATCTCCCTTGCGAATTCGTCCCTTGTAATATCTCCTTTTTCGAGTCTTTGGAAAATGCCTTTCTGGTGACACGGGTCAAGCAGCCGGGCCGCTTCCTCGCAGCCTATATCGTATCTGCATGCGTCTATGCAGGACTTGATGTCCAGATCAATCAGAACTCCACCGAGGTCAAATACTATTATTTTAATCATGCGTCGCGCCTTGCTAATTTATGCTTGCAAAGGTAGGGATTTTAACGGATATTTTCATTATCTTTGTCCTCGCTCCGGGAAAATATTCCGGAGCACGGACTGTGTTTAACTTCACTAATATTTACTTTTTATGGCAAAAGAAACTGAAATTCAAGGACAGGAAGTCAACGCTGCGAAGCTTAAGGCTCTTCAGGCGACTATCGACAAGATCGAGAAGGACTTCGGAAAAGGCACTATAATGAAACTTGGTGAGCAGCCCGAGTGGGATGTTCAGGTGATTCCGAGCGGTTCGGTCGCACTTGACCATGCGCTTGGAGTCGGAGGTTATCCGCGTGGACGAATCATTGAGATTTACGGTCCTGAGTCGAGCGGTAAGACCACTCTTGCCATTCATGCAATATCGGAAGCCCAAAAGGCCGGAGGCATCGCCGCCATGATTGATGCGGAACATGCTTTCGACCGTTCTTACGCACAGGCTCTCGGAGTCAATCTTGACACTCTTCTGATATCCCAGCCGGACAACGGGGAGCAGGCTCTTGAGATTGCGGACAACCTTATCCGCAGCGGTGCGATAGACATCGTGGTCATCGACTCCGTAGCCGCCCTTACCCCTAAAGCCGAGATTGAGGGAGAGATGGGAGACAATAAAGTCGGACTTCAGGCAAGGCTTATGAGCCAGGCTCTGCGTAAGTTGACTGCCAACATAGCCAAGACCAACACCTGCTGCATATTTATCAATCAGCTTCGAGAGAAGATAGGTGTTATGTTCGGCAATCCGGAGACCACTACGGGCGGCAACGCGCTCAAATTCTACGCGTCTGTAAGACTTGACGTACGTCGTACCACGCAGCTCAAGGACGGAGACGAGGCTCTTGGCAACAGGACCCGTGTGAAAGTGGTGAAGAACAAGATGGCTCCGCCTTTCAAGAAGGCTGAGTTTGACATAGTGTACGGCGAAGGAATTTCGCATACGGCCGAAATAGTGGATCTGGCTGTCAATTTCGACATTATCCACAAGAGCGGAAGCTGGTTCAGCTACAACGACCAGAAGCTCGCTCAGGGACAGGCTGCAGTGAAACAGCTCCTCAAAGACAATCCTGAGCTCTGTGATGAAATAGAGGCTAAAGTCAGGGAAGCACTGAAAGAAATCAAAGACTGATGGGGAAAATAATACTTACAGGCGACCGTCCTACCGGTCGCCTTCATATAGGACATTACGTGGGCTCTCTGCGTCGCAGGGTTGAGCTTCAGAATAGCGGCCTCTTCGACAAGATTTTCATCATGATTGCCGATGCCCAGGCGCTTACCGACAATGCTGACAATCCGGACAAGGTACGTCAGAATATTTTGGAGGTGGCTCTTGACTACATGGCGGCGGGGCTTGACCCGTCCAAGTCTACACTGTTTATCCAGTCGCAGATCAGTGAGCTTACGGAGCTTACGTTCTTTTATATGAATCTTGTCACGGTGCAGAGGCTTCAGCGCAATCCTACCGTGAAGCAGGAGATGGCGATGCGCGGGTTCTCGGACAGTACCGAAGGGACGGACAACAAGGTCGGTATGCCGGTAGGCTTTTTCTGCTATCCTATAAGCCAGGCAGCCGATATTACAGCATTCAAAGCGACCACGGTGCCGGCCGGTGAGGACCAGGAGCCTATGATAGAGCAGACACGTGAGATAGTACGCAAGTTCAATTCCGTATATTCTCCGGTGCTGGTGGAGCCTGAAATACTCCTTCCCGACACCGATGCATGCAGGCGTCTTCCGGGTACTGACGGAAGGGCCAAGATGAGCAAGTCTCTTGGCAACTGCATATATCTCTCGGATTCGGCCGATGCCGTATGGACTAAAGTGAAGGGTATGTACACGGATCCTGGGCACCTTCAGGTAAGCGATCCCGGCAAGGTGGAGGGCAATACGGTATTCACCTATCTGGATGCGTTCTGCAGGCCTGAGCATTTCTCCATGTTCGGAGATTGCTTCCATGGTAAAAAGCAGAGTTTTGATTTCGCTTCTCTGGACGAAGTGAAGGCTCAGTACAGAGCCGGCGGACTCGGAGATATGATGATAAAGAACTTCCTCAACGCAGTGCTGAACGATACTCTTGAGCCTATCAGGACCAGACGTGCCGAGTTGGAAAAGGATATTCCTTATGTGTACGAGGTGCTGCGCAAGGGTTCCGAGGTTGCACGTGAAGTGGCGGCCCAGACTCTTGCTGACGTCAAGAGGGCGATGAGAATCAACTACTTCGACGCTGACGTTCTTGCAAGTCTTACACAGGAGCAGACTGAAAAATACAAATAGTCTGCCCCTGTAAAATTCTTTTATGCTATCTGAGGCTTTCCAGGGCGGTCACGTCGATCGCTCTCTTCAGCCTTGTACTTAGGCATTTTTCCTGCCTGAAGTTTTTTCCATTCCTGTCTGTTGCGGAAAATGTCTATGGCGGTGAATATGGCCGCCCGCATTGATCTTGGGTCGGCTTCGTCTCTTCCGGCCATTTCAAATGCTGTTCCGTGGTCAGGAGATGTGCGGATGACAGGAAGTCCCGCGGTGTAGTTTACTCCATCTTCGAAAGAAAGGGCCTTGAACGGGGACAATCCCTGATCGTGGTACATGGCCAGAGTGGCGTCGAAATTCTCGTAATGGCTCAGTCCGAAGTATCCGTCAGGGGAGAACGGACCGAATGCGAGAATGCCTTCTTCCGTAGCTCTTTTAATGGCAGGAATGATGATGTCCTGCTCTTCGTTGCCAAGCAGTCCGCCGTCTCCGCTGTGCGGATTGAGGCTGAGCACCGCTATGCGCGGCTGATCCACGACGAAATCCTGCTTGAGAGATTCGTTGAGCAGTCTGAGCTTGCTGAGAATCTTATCTTCAGTGATTTGTGCAGGTACGTCCTTGAGCGGAATATGTCCTGTGACTACGGCGAGTTTGAGCCTGTGGCTCACCATGACCATAGCCACGTCTTTGACTCCGAAGTAGTTTTGGATAAATTCTGTGTGGCCAGGGAAGCCGAACCCTTCGTTAGACATGGCTTTCTTGTTGATAGGTCCGGTTACGAGCACGTCGATTTTGCCTTCCTTAAGCTCCTTCATTGCCACTTCGAGTGACTTGATGGCGCTTTTGGCCGACTCTGCCGTGGCCTGTCCCGGCTCGGCAAAGGTGTTTTCCGGCAGGCAGTTCACGATGTTGACTCTTTTGGCGTGGGCTTCGGATGCGCTGTTGATGGCGTTGGTGTCCATCTGCTCCACTTCAGGAATAGTCTTTCGGTAGAATCCGAAAAGTTTTGACGAGCCGTATATTACCGGAGTGAACTGATCGAGTATCCTCGGGTCTGCGAGAGCTTTGATTATGACTTCGTAGCCTATGCCGTTGGAGTCGCCTTGTGTGATTCCGACTATGATTTTATTGTTCTGCATATAAACTTGATATTTTTTCCTGTTCCAATGATTCCATATAACCCTTGTCCTGAAGTAGGACTCCTTCCGAGTATGCCTGTACCGCGAGCCTGTCGCAGCGTTCGTTCTCCGGATGTCCGGCGTGACCCTTTATCCAGACGAATGTCAGTCTGAATCCAGCGGCTATGCTGTCGAATCTTGTCCACAGGTCAAGGTTCTTTTTCCGCTTCCATCCCTTGTTGACGGTGTTGACGACATAGGTCGAGTCGCTGTACACAGTCACCTCCGCCCCTTTCCATTTTATTGCCTCGAGACCGGCTATCACGGCGAGAAGTTCCATACGGTTGTTGGTGGTCAGGGCAAATCCTCCGGATAGTTCTTTGGTGAGGTTGCCGCACTTCAGTACGACTCCGAACCCGCCGGGTCCCGGATTTCCGCTTGCCGCACCGTCTGTGTATAAGTATATGGTCTCTCTATTTGACATTTTCCGCAAATTTAACTATTTTTGTCTTCTTTCAAGCTATAAACGATTATGCTATTCGAAAAATCTTTACTAATAACTGGTGGAGCCGGATTTATCGGCAGTCACGTGGTGCGCTTGTTCGTCAACAAGTACCCGCAATATAAGATAATCAACCTTGACAAACTCACATACGCCGGGAACCTTGAGAATCTCCGGGACATTGAGGGCAAATCTAACTACAAGTTTGTCAAGATGGACATTTGCGACTTCGAGTCTGTGTTGAAGTTGCTTCAGGAGGAAAAGGTAGACGGAATCGTCCATCTTGCCGCCGAGTCCCATGTGGACCGCAGCATCAAGGACCCGTTTACATTTGCCAGGACCAATGTGCTCGGAACTCTGAGCCTTCTTCAGGCCGCTAAGATTTATTGGGAGAGTCTTCCCGAGAAATACGAAGGCAAACGTTTTTATCACATCTCTACAGACGAGGTGTATGGTGCGCTGAAAATGACTCATCCTGAGGGGATTGAGCCGCCGTTTACGACCAAGGCTTCGAGCAGCAGCCACCATGAGGCATACGGAGAGGACTTTTTCTACGAGACTACAAAATATCAGCCGCACAGCCCGTACAGTGCATCCAAGGCGTCTTCGGACCATTTCGTACGTGCGTTCCATGATACTTACGGGATGCCTACCATCGTGACGAACTGTTCCAACAATTATGGTCCATACCAGTTCCCGGAGAAGCTTATTCCTTTGTTTATCAACAATATCCGTCATCGTAAGCCGCTTCCTGTATATGGAAAGGGAGAGAATGTCCGCGACTGGCTGTATGTGGAGGATCATGCAAGAGCGATAGACTTGATATTCCATAAGGGCACCATCGCCGAGACATACAACATCGGCGGGTTCAACGAGTGGAAAAATATCGACATCATAAAGGTCTTGATCAACACGGTGGACCGTCTTCTCGGACGTGCCGAAGGAGAAGATATGGACCTTATAACTTATGTTACGGACCGTCTTGGCCACGATGCCCGTTATGCCATAGATTCCACCAAACTTCAGAAAGAACTTGGCTGGGAGCCGAGTCTTCAGTTTGAGGAGGGTATAGAAAAGACAGTCAAATGGTACCTTGACAATCAGGAGTGGATGGACAGGGTGACCAGCGGAGAATACGAGAAGTATTACGAGAACATGTACTCCGGAAGATGAGACAAATCCTGACGGTGATAGTGACCGCTGTTCTGGTGATGGCCTTTCCGCGTTCCGTGTACGCTCAGCACATGGAGCCCGCGGATAGTGTAAGTGCAAGGGACTTTATCCTTCCTGCCACTCTCATCGGAACCGGAGCTTTCATCCACAGTATAGCTCATGATAGTTTCGATGTTCCGGTACGGGATGCTCTCCTTGGGAAGGATGGAAAAGGAATAGTCACGACGGTTGATGATTATCTGATGTATGTCCCGGCAGTTATGGCCGCCGGGATGTCCCTGCTGAATGTCCCTACAGTACACAAGTGGACTGATATCTGGCTGGAGACGTCCATGTCTATGGCCATCGTGTTTGTACTCGGAAAGGGAATAAAGTTTTTGATCGATTCTCCCAGACCAGATGGCATGGACAACAATTCTTTCCCGTCCGGGCATTGTTCCGTTGCCTTCGCCGGTGCGGAACTGGTCCGTTGCGAATACGGGTGGAAGTGGGGCCTTGCCGCCTATGGTGTGGCATCAAGTGTAGCCGTGTTGAGGCTTTGCAATAATGCACATTGGCTCAGTGACGTGGTTTTCGGGGCCGGTATAGGTATTTTGAGCGCTCAGATTTCGCGAGTGCTTCTGAATCCTGTCAAAAATGTTTTGGGGATAGGCGTTAATGTCAGTCCTGCAGTTGATCCTGTGAGCGGAACCCTATGCGCTTCGCTTGCTTTTGTATTTTGAACCTAAAAAATGTATAATATGTTTAAACTAGATCATTTCTCGCATAAATTCCTGGACAGAAGACTCGTCTTTATGATGGATCTTTTGATTTCCTTGGCTTCGTCCATGGTCGTAGGCGTAGTGGCGTTTTTCTTCCATATTCCGGATGTGGAGAGCCGATTGTTTACGATTGTATGGGGAATATCATCGGTATGCGCATCGGCACTTATGTTTTATGTGTTCAAGACATATATGGTGGTTATACGGCACTTTACATTCAAGGATACTGTACTGTATTTCATAGTTTGTCTTTTCAAGGTACTGATAATCGGAGCTGTTTTCCTTGTTCTGGGACTTTTGTCCAAAGCGGCGGTTATTATGCTTGCGGCCGACTTCTTCGTATCTATTGTCACGCTATGTACGGTCCGGCTGTTGATGATATTGGTTTTTGACGCCTATAAGTCCAAAGTGCGGGATGTCCAGAAGAGAGTCCGGGTACTTATCTTCGGAGTGGGGGACAAGTCTGTGTCCATAGTGACCAGACTTCGCGGCTCCAGACACTATGAAGTGAGGGGTCTTTTGTCCAAAGACAAGGATTTGAAGAATTCCCGCGTTATGGATATGCCGGTATTTGTGGCCAATAGTGCTGAGGAGCTGAAAGCCATCGCGGATTCGAACCTTATCGGAGGCATTATTTTCGCCACCAAGGAGAATCTTTTTTCCGAGCGGGACGAGATGGTTGGCTATGCGACCGCAAATGGTCTTAAAGTGCTGGTTGTGCCGGTAATCGATGAGTTCTCCGGCCAGACGTCGGGCCTCAATGTGCGCGAGGTTAAAATCGAGGATCTTCTTGGCAGGGATGAAATCAAGATTTCCGTGGATGCCATCACGGCAAACTTTAAGGATAAGGTTGTCATGGTGACCGGAGCCGCCGGTTCCATAGGTTCTGAGTTGTGTCGCCAGCTTGCCACATTCGGCATAAAGAAGCTTATCCTTTTCGACAATGCCGAAACTCCGATGCATAATCTTCGTCTCGAATTGGAATCAAGGTTCCCGAAGTTGGATTTCGTGCCGATTATCGGCGATGTGAGACTTGCAAGCAGGCTTGATTTTGCGTTCCGGATGTATAGGCCGCAGATAGTATTTCACGCGGCGGCGTACAAGCATGTTCCGCTTATGGAGGAGAATCCTTGCGAAGCTGTGATGGTCAATGTGGCCGGCACCAGAAATGTGGCGGACAAATGTATCGAGTACGATGTGGATAAGATGGTGATGATATCCACCGACAAAGCTGTCAACCCTACCAATATCATGGGATGCACCAAGCGTCTTGCGGAGATTTACGTCCAGAGCCTTGGGCTTGCGGTGGAGAGCGGGGAAGTCAAGGGACGCACCAAATTTGTCACCACCCGTTTCGGAAATGTGCTTGGCTCCAACGGTTCCGTGATACCTCGATTCCGCGAGCAGATAGAGAAAGGCGGACCTGTGACGGTGACGGACAAGAATATCGTTCGCTTCTTCATGACCATACCGGAGGCCTGCCGTCTGGTGATAGAGGCCGCAACGCTTCCTACCGAGAATAGAATCTGTGTGTTTGATATGGGCAGTCCGGTAAAAATCGATACGCTGGCAAGGAAGATGATTGAGCTTTCTGGCCTGGTTCCGGATGTGGACATAAAGATTGTCTATACCGGCTTGCGACCGGGAGAGAAACTCTACGAGGAGGTGCTCTCCAATGTGGAGAATACCGAGCCTACCGCACACTCCAAAATCCGCATTGCAAAGGTCAGGGCATACGATTACTCTGAAGCCAACAAGTATGTCGCTGAACTTGAGTCGTTGAGCAGACAGGTGATAATCCCTGATATGGTGAAACTGATGAAGAAAATCGTTCCGGAGTACATTTCAAACAATTCAAAATTTCATGAATATGACAAGCCGGAAGCGAATCTGTCTAATGCTTGAGTTGAGGGGATTCTTCTTGTCCTTCGAAAAATTCCAGTATGCTCAGGAGCAGCGCTTCTCTGTCATTTGAAGATATGATGGTCTCTATAGGAATTCCTATGGAGACCGTTTTGTAGGTATCCATGTTGCTATAGATGGCGGCCCCAAGTCCTCTGCCGTTGTATCTCAGCCATATCCTTCCGTGGCTGTCTGATGGCTTGAGTCCGTCCGGGCGCTCGATGCAGTAGATGGCGGAGTTGATGGAGGACGAATACCTGAAAGGCCCTATAAGACCGCTGCCGCTGGCGTTTGGAGAACTCATGGCGTAGCCTAAAACCCGGCTGCAGAAGTCCTTGTCTTCGGCTTCTGAAGCTATGTTGCTGCCTGAAATAAGAATATTTGTGCCCTTGGATGTCAGTTGCGCGATTTTTTCGGTGAGCGCTGTAGTGAATATCGGGAACTTCTCTCCGCCTTGCTTGCCGCAGATGAGTTCCACTGCGAACAGATTGTCGGGTGCCTCTTCACCACCAAATGCTTCGGCGGATGAGGATTGGAAAGAATAGCCGTGCTTGAGATAAATTCTGCCACGTCCGTACACGAAGTCAAACGTGTTGCCGGCTACTACGAGTCCGGCCTTATCATCGTAGGATGCTCCGAATCCCGGGTAGTTGTCATCGACATACTCCGATTCCGGGTTGAACTCATAATTCTCTCCGACATAAGAAATATCTTTTATGTAAGGCACTCCGGAATCAAACTTCGCATCGAACCCGGCATAAGTCGTACCCTCTATCCAAGCCGGTGCCGAGACTTTGGTGAAGTTGTTTACTATCAGGATTTTGCCTTTCGCTGTGCCGCGAGGGATACCTACGCTGAGCACCTCTGAAGGGAAGCTTTTTCCTCCCTCGTTGAAAGCCTCTACCTTGAAGCTGTATATGTGTCCTTTACGGATAGGAATCTCCAGCCTTTCGTCAAGGGTTTCAATGCCGTCATCGAAGGCTTCGTCATCAATGCGGGTGCGTACTATATAGCCGATGCTTCTGGCGGTAGGTTCGTCCATGTCCTGTGTCGGCTTCCACTCGAGAATGACCTTGCTGCCATCCTCGGAGAGTGTTGCCCTGAAGGCATGCACGGGAAGCGGCTGTACCGTATAAGGCTTGTTGTAATACTGGCTCAGGGTTTTGAGGATGCCTTTATATACGGCTCTGGATACGCTGAAGCGGAATGACGGGTCCAGTCCCAGTTTCATGTCATTGAAATTCTGGTGGCTGAGCAGTTCCAGAATCATTGCCGGAACTCCGGCTGTGCGGCATTCACTGTAACTCTTGTCCCAAAGCCCGCGACGGTTCCATGTGGGATTGTAGTGCTTCCGGATATCCCGTACCACCTGAGTCTGTACGTAATCGCACAGGAGTCTGCTGATGATCCTGTCTCGTCCGTCCTTGAATTTTCTTTCATTATCGGCTCTGAGGGTGTAGATGGCAAGGGTGCCTATTGTGCTGTCAGCCAAGGCTATGCCGGCATCTGAATGGAAAGCGAGCGCGAGGTCTACAGGAATACCTTTTTCCTCTTTCATCATCTCGGTCCAAAGTCCCCTGGTCGCGAAATCGTTGGTATAATCAGTAGGCCAGTTGCGGGTAATGGTGCTGTCCACGCCGGCCCATTGCATCCAATAATGTGCTCCTTCCATATAGCTCGGAACGCCGGACAGTTTCCCGTCCCTTTCAAGTTTGCCCATGCCGCCTCCGAACTTGACAGCGTCCGCACTCACGCAGTCGGAACCGTTGCCTCTGTTGTCCAACAGGACATATCCTTTATCTCCTTTGTCGAATTCGAAAGTGCCGAGATAAATCCACGTACCGCCGCCGCATTTCTGATTTACGGTGAAATGGCTTTCTCCGCCCATGTGATATACGGTATAACGTGCCTCGGATGTGCTGTTCTCAAGAGATGCATAGGAGATATAGACTGCATATTCGCCCCTTTCCGGGAAATCCGGAGTCCATTTTGCAAAAGCATCCGGCTTTGAGCCCGAACAGCTGCTGCTTCTGGCTGTTCCGGCCTGGAACGGATTGTCGCTGAATGTGTAACTGCGCTTGAAATCAGCGAATCCTATGCCTTCTTCCTCCCATTTGCCTCGCTCTTCGTATGAACCTTTGAGCCTTGTCCCTGCAGGACGCGGACCTCCGAAGGAATTGTCATTGTCGCAGATTACCTCAAGCGGCTGAATGTCCCTCTCTCTTGGGCAGATGATATAGGCTCCGGAATTTTCGAGCATGGGCATAAGAAAAGGAAGGACATAACTCTGAGTGTACATGTCTTCCACTGTTCTGTGCAGTGCGGCTCTCTGCCATATCCATTCTCCGGCTTCCTCGTTATAGTATTTCCCGTGGCTCTGCCACAATGCTATTATACGGCCGTCAAGCCCCCCGGGATATTTCCGTTCATCGTTTCTGGTGACAAAACGGGTATTGCTTTCCAGAAGCGGGTCAGAGCCTGTCCCGTAATATGGTGCAGGTTTCCCGTCGAAAGTCAATTCCGGAAGAGCGAGTTCCGAGAGTTCATATCTGTTGGTATATACCTTGCGGCTGCGATATGGAATGTCATTATAGCGCAGAAGGTCGTCAAGGCGCTGTCTGAACCAGCGTATCTCATCTTCGTGCCATGGGTAGAAAGAGAGTTCCGCATTGAAATAAAGGTCTATCCGGTCTTTCTGAATACTGGCCCTTGTGATGTTCAATTCCTGCTCTACGCCTGTTTTGTCGACAAGAAGCCGGCTCAGGCTGTCACATATCGGCTGATACTTGATAAGTCCAGGTGCCGCCCACATGGTGCCGCCCACGAGGAGAAGGCTTGCGCATACGGCGATTCTATGCAGGAGATTGTTCATTTCCTATGGCGTTTTTTCTTCTTTATTATGATGCAATAGACCAGTATTGCGAGTCCAGCTATGATTATGGCAAGGCAGTCCGCCTTGAAATCATTGATATCTTCCGACCGATAGGGGAGAGACCCCTGGATTATTTCGGTGATTCCGGCGAGAATGCACGAGAAGGCTGTGATGGAGACAATGGATGCCACGACCGGGCCCATCTTCTTCTCATTTTTCTTGCCAAATGCAAAAAAAGCGATGACGGGCAGCGGGAAGAACATCATGAAATGTGCGATTTTGTCTGCAGGGATGCCGAGAAAACTTCTCTGCACCTCCGGAAGCTTCTCGGGCCTGGCAAAGCAAAGAAAAGCAATCACTCCGATGTACAGTACAAGTAGAATTCTGAAAACTATGTCAGAGAACTTGCATTTCATAAAGCTTCTTGTAATAGCCGTTCTTCAGAAGGAGTTCGTCGTGCGTGCCTCTTTCCACTATCCGGCCCTCGTTCATTACTATGATTTCGTCCGCTTTCTTCACGGTACTTAGCCTATGGGCAATGGAAATTGTGGTTCTGCTGCTCATCAGGTAGTCGAGAGCTTCCTGCACCATGCGTTCCGATTCGGTGTCAAGCGATGCTGTGGCTTCGTCCAGAATAAGGATAGGAGGGTTCTGGAGAATCGCCCTGGCTATGCTTATACGCTGCCTTTGTCCTCCCGACAGGAGTTGTCCGCGATCACCGATATTGGTGTCGTATCCGTTTTCCTTTTCCATTATGAAGTCGTGGGCGTTGGCGATTTTGGCCGCTGCGATGACCTGCTCCATGGTGGCATTTTCCACACCGAATGCTATGTTGTTGAAAATCGTGTCATTGAAGAGAATCGGGTCTTGGTTGACATTGCCCATAAGACCGCGAAGGTCGCGGATGCACACATCCTTGATATTTATTCCATCGATGGTGATACGTCCTGATGTAGGATCGTAGAATCGTGGTATCAGGTCCACAAGTGTGGATTTTCCGGCACCGCTCGCACCCACTATCGCTATGTTGCGACCTTTGGAAATCTTGAGATCGATGTTCTTGAGAACCTGTTTGCCGCCCTGCTCATAGCAGAAAGACACGTCTTCGAAGGAAATGGCCTCGTTGAAGGTTGAAATATGCTTTGAAAACGGGGTCTGGGTGATCGGGTTCTCCGCATTGAGGATGACGTTGATTCTTTCCATTGAAGCGAGTCCCTTGGGGATGCCGTATGCTGCTCTGGACAGATCCTTGATAGGCTGGATGATGCAGTACAGGATAGCCATGTAGGACATGAATGACGGAGCGTCTATAATGGATTTTGAGCTGAGTATCAGAGTTCCGCCGAACCATAGCACAATGGCAATCATGGTGGAGCCGAGAAGTTCGCTTACCGGGTGGGCACTGGCCTGTCGGACGGCCACGCGGTTGTTCTTGCGTCTCATGGCGTCGGTAATGCCTTCAAATCTTGCGCTCATCTTGCTCTCAGCCAAAAAGGCCTTTATGATTCTCAGGCCGCCGAGAGTCTCTTCCACCTGACTCATGGTGTCGCTCCAATACTGCTGTGCCTCTGCGGACTGTGCGCGGAGTTTACGTCCGATTGCGCCCATCGTCCAGATCATCAGCGGGGCGAACAATATTGTGAAGAGAGTCAGTTCCCATGACATTATCAGCAGTACGCTCATATAGATAATGATGAGAACCGGATTCTTTATAAGCATTTCGAGGGTGGAAGTTATGGAGTTCTCCACTTCCTGTACGTCTCCGCTTATTCTGGCTATGATGTCTCCTTTTCTTTCCTGGCTGAAGAACCCAAGAGGGAGAGAGAGGATTTTGTTGTAAATCTGCATCCTCAGGTCCTTTACGATGCCGGTGCGGATAGGTACCATCACGGCTGCTGCGCCGAAATAGCATGCGGTCTTGATGAACACGATGGCGCAGAACGTGACGCAAAGGCCGAGAAGCACTCTGGCGGGGCCTGATGCTGCGACAAGAGTGTCAATATACCAGTAGACGTTGTTCGTGAGGTCTCCGAAATCCATTCCTCGATGCCACGGTATAAACTCGTATGTGGCATCCGATATGTTGAACAGAATCTGAAGGATAGGAATCAGAAGAGAAAAAGAAAAAACATTGAATACCGCCGAGAGTATGTTCATCACGACAGAACCTACGAGGTATTTCTTGTATGGAGGGACATATTCCCTCAGTATTGACCAAAATTCTTTCATTCGGGTAGATGTTTTCCGCTCGGGAGCGGCACAATTTCGCAAAAATACGAAGAAATGCCGAAAATATCAATTGAGCGGACTGCTCATTTGAGGTTGAACCATACGGACGGTGTCTGACGCGGAAGGGCGACGAGTCTTACGGCCGGGTTGAGGGCTGCGCGGGTACATTTGTGTGCCAGTTCGGGAGTGTTGTTGTGCTCGCTGAGGTGGCAGAGGAACACGTTGCATAGTCCTTCGTGGTCAAAAGTATGCACCGCCCGGGCACATTCTTCGTTGGACAGATGTCCGTATCCGCCTCTGATTCTGTCTTGAAGGTCTTTGGGATACGGGCCGTTCTTGAGCATGATGGGATCGTAGTTGGATTCCACGACCACCGTATCGGCCTGGGATGCAAGGCTGAGGGCTTCTTCTGTCATTCGGCCTACATCAGTCATTATCACGAATTTGTATCCGTCTATCATGATGGCGTAGCCGACGGTTTGTGTGGCGTCGTGAGGTACTACGAAATATCGTGCAAGTATGTCGTGTCCGCAGATTTCGTTCCACCCCTGCTTCAGGACCTTTCTTCGGAGCGGGTAGTGCTCTCCGATGGTGTGAACTCTGGCAAGTGCCGGGGAAAGTTGAGGAGTGACCCACACCGGAGTTTCAAGATGCTTGCAGTATGAGCCTAAAGACCGGACATGATCGTAATGGTCGTGCGTGACCAATATGCCGGAAATACTCTCCAAGGGAATATTGTCCTTGGACAATTCTTTTTTGAGCCTGCGCGGACTTACGCCCGCATCTATGAGTATTGAATTTCTGCAAGTATTGTCTTCGTTGAAGATACCTATGAAATAGCAGTTGCCGCAGCTGCCTGAAGAAAGTGATTTGAATCTTATACTACTCATCCTTGTCGCAGTATTTGGAGATTACGCTGTATGCATCTGCTATTCCAAGCTCTCCTGCCCGCGATAGATCAATGCATCCTTTTTCTCTGTCTTTCAAGTAGATAAGTACGAGTCCACGATTGAAATGGGCTTCTCCCATATCAGGATATAGTTTAAGAGCCATGTCGTAATTGTCGATTGCTTCCACCATGTTGGATGACAGGCAGTGCAGATTGCCGAGATCGAAATACAAGTATGGTATGTCCGGAAGTATTTCAAGAGCCGCCTTGATGTCGGCAATGGCTTCCGAGTAGTCATAAGTTCGCGCCACTCTGTCGCTTACCCTTGCTCTTGTGGCTCCGTCCGTGTCCATGGAAAGGGTCTGGACATTACCTTCGAGAGAGGCGATGAAGTCAATCATTTCCGCTTTCAGAACGCCTCTGTTCATGAGGTAAAAGGCTTTGTAGTAGCGGGAATATTTGTCTTTCGAGTCTTGGGTGTCCGCGGCGCTGATTGCCTTGTTGAACCATTCAAGCGCACTGTTGAACTGTCTGTTCTCCAACTCCTGAAGTCCTTTTACAAAATAGCTTTCGGCTCCCGTGGTGATGACCAGTTCGTCGCTGCCAGGCAGGATATGGTTGCTTACCACAGCGCTGAGAGGCAGCATCTGCTCGAATCTGTCTATCAGGGCATTTTCGTACTTGCTCTCTATTACGGATCTCTTCTCCTCTTTTGCTTTGGACAAAGTGAACCGGTAGAGAGGCTGAAGCTTGATGTCTATGTCCCTATGCTGCAGGAGTTCGTTGTCGAAATTCTTTTTGGCGAAGTCTGCGTCAAGTGCGATGAGGGAATTGTATCTTCTGGTGGTGTCCGCAAACGAGGTTTCGGAACTTTTCTCCCTGTATTCCTTGACCTTCTGCTGTGCAATCAGGTAGTCGGCTCTGGACTCACGCTGTCGTCCGAGCATATTCTCCACATAAGCGCGGTTGAGGTAGGCTTTGGCGAAATCAGGATACAATTCAATGGCTTTGTTGTAATCTTCCAAAGCGTCGTCCAGACGGTTCATTTCCACGAATACGGCCGCTCTGTTGTAGTGGGCGAGGACGTTGTCGGGGTTGATGTTGATGACCCTGTCCATGTCTTCTATGGCCTTGTCATACTCTCCGACCTGGGCGTAGATGAGGCTTCGGTTGTAAAGTGTGAGCGCGTTGCCGGGATCCTGCTGCAGCACTATGTCGAAGTCTGACATGGCAGAGATATAGTTTTTCAACTCGAAGTTGATGAGCGCCCTGTTGAAGAATGCGAATGTGCTGGTGGAGTCGAGCCCTATGGCCATATCCAGATCCTCCACGGCTTTGGAGTATTCTTTCCGGTCGGAGTAGATGCGGGCTCTTCTGATATATCCTTCCGGCTCGTACCGGTCTATCCGGATGGCCTGGTTGTAGTCGGCGAGAGCTTTTGTCGTATCTTTGAGGAAAAGGTATGCCGCACCGCGGTTGAGGTATGCGGACGGGTCTTTCGGCTCTTTCTTTATGTAATAGTCAAAATTTGACACTGCTGCTTTAAAGTCCTGGGCGAGGAAACATGTTACACCTCTTGAGAAATAAATGCCGTACAGACCCGGCCTTAGGCTCAATGCCTTGTCGAAATCCTGATAGGCTCCGTCGAAATCTCCGGACTGGCTCCGCGTGATGGCTCTGTAATGATACCCGTTGGTAAATACCGGGTTGAGCCTTATGGATGTATTGAAATCCTTGTCGGCGCCACGATAGTCACCGAGGTTGTATTTTGCGATGCCTCTGAAAAAGAAACTCCAATAGTCCGTGCTGTCAAGTCTGGTGAGCACGTTGAATTGTTCTATGGCATTGGCGTATTTGCCGTCCGACAAAGCCTTCCGGCCGCGCCACATGAACACGTCCTTGTCGTACTGTGCGAATGCGCCTACTGAGAACAGAAGCGATAAAACTATGGGGAGTATGTATTTTTTCATTACTTTTGCAGTAGTAATCTACAAAGATACGACAAATATCGCACCCAATTGATGCACAGACTGATTTTTCTTATATCTACATTGTTTATGCTGTTGACTCCGGGACTTGCCGCTGAGGCTGCTTCCGGGGAAGTACTTGATTCTCAAGGCCGGCTTGAAACGGATTTGCGCTTTCTGACTGATTCCCTGCAAGGCGGCAGGGCGACCGGGTCGTCTTCCTGTCAGAGCGTAACTTTCATGCTTTTAAGGGAGTTTAAGAATTTCGGGCTCGAAACTTCCGTCCAGTCTTTTGACTGTGGCGGGAAAATCGGGCATAATGTAATAGGGATTACTCCAGGGTGGTTCAGGAGGTATATTGTAGTCAGTGCGTATTATGACGGGCTCGGGGTGCTGGACGGTTCTATTTATCCGGGTGCGGATGCCAATGCTTCCGGAGTCGGTGTGCTGCTTTCTTTAGTACGCTCCCTTCCGGAATTCTGCAAGGGGGATACCGGGATTGTCTTTGTGGCGTTTGATGCCCATAATGCAGGCCTTTTGGGGTCCAAAGCATTTATTGAGAGGGAGAAAGACAAATACGACATCAGTTTACTGGTGAATCTGGATACTGTAGGCTCTTCGGAATCTCCGATTCACAAGTCCCGTCCCGACTATCTGATGGCTCTTGGAGGTGCAGGATATTTTTTCAGTATGGACAATGCCAATAGGGGAATCGGACTGGATCTCGGATACGACTATTACGGCAGTGCCACATTTACGGATCTTTTCTACAATAAGGTGAGCGATCAGCGTTGGTTTCTTGAGCGCGGAATCCCTTCCGTGATGTTTACTTCAGGCATAACCATGGATACGAACAAGACTACTGATATTGTGGATAATCTTGATATTCAAGTTCTTAATAAGAGGGTATCGTTTATATTCAGGTGGTTGGCGGAACTATTGTAATTCGCGTCTCTGCCTTGGAACCTGTGGTGAGGGGGCGTTTTTGGGGTGGTGATAGTGCGTTTTTGGGTTGGGGGTGTTTCGGACTGTTGATTTTTTGGTTGGTGAGGGGTGTTTCGGGGTGGTGACGGACTCCCGCGGAGAGGGGCGTTTCTCGGAGTGTGGAAGTTCTCTCGGTACGTCGGGTTGTTGGTAATGACCGCAGCGAGGGGCGTTTCTCGAACCCCGCAGCAGTGGCTATCGGGACTCACCGCAGCAGCGT
>HF986304.1:26349-26609 GCA_000432655.1 Bacteroides sp. CAG:1060 | reverse complement strand
ATAGCATAGGCTCTCTGCCGTTACGGCCAGGGAATTGGCGGCGAGCGACAGTACTCCGAGCGGTGCCACTATCACTATTGTCATAATCTGTGCTCCGCAGATGGCGATATGTTCCATTGCCATGGGGATGCTTATTTTCAACGCTTTGTGCAGGACTGTCTTACATGGTTTGAAAGAACCTTCCCTAAGGGATGGACGCAGTTCTCCGGAGCGTCGCCAAAGGAAGTAGAGCAGTATTGCTGCCGCGGTCGTGGCTGCAG
>HF986304.1:22724-26339 GCA_000432655.1 Bacteroides sp. CAG:1060 | reverse complement strand
GCGGTCGTGGCTGCAGCTGCCGTGCCGAGTGCTGCTCCTTCAACTCCCAGTCCGGCCCCGGGAATCATGAATGTCGTGCCGGAGATATGGCATTCGCGGGTTGGGAATATGAGGAAAAAGTTGAAAACCACATCAAGGGCGCACATCAGCACTCCGATTAAGCTTGGTACTCGCATGTTACCGCTGCACCTGAGCATGCCGCCTGCCAGATAATTCAACTGCATGGCCGGTATGAAAGAGGCGAATAGCATGAAATACAGGGAAGCGTCTTTTCTTATCGATTCGTCCCCTCCCAGCCAAACCGGCAGACCGGAACTGACTGCGACCCCTATTGCTGCCAGAAACATGCTGAATATCAGTGTGGAAGTTATGGCTTGCTTCAAGATTATTCTGGCGCTATACCAGTCATTGGAGCCTATCTTGTGGGCTACCTGAACCGTAAATCCGGCAGCTACCGCCGAGCATGTGCCGGTAAACAGCCAGGTGGTGGGTGCAACCAACCCCACGGCAGCCGAACTTGCGGCACCCAGACTGCCTACCATGGATGCATCTATATACTGCATCAATATCGAAGAAAGCTGGGCGATGATGGCTGGAATACTCAACCTCACGGCAAGACTCAATTTCTGTCCCCGTGTCATCGGCTGTCCTTCTCTTATCATAGAGAGCAACGCATCGCTCCGTAACGTGTATTCTGCCATTTCGCGCTGCAAAAATAATCATACTTGTTGAAACTAAAAAATTAGTATATTTGTAATTCTGTTATCTTGTGAAGTGAATTTAAGATGAGAGTGATATTTGCTATACTTCGTGGATTCATGGCGTTGATTCTCATCGCCTTGCTTGCCATAGCATCGACCGGATGGAGTGCAGTGTATGTTTTTCAGAAACCTGCTCCTTTCAGCGGTCCGGATATTTTCAATCCTTACCGGAATCTGGATACTGCATATTGTTGGAAGAAGGCGAATTTCCATGTGCACACAAGGGTTAAAGGGCCGCTCAACGAGTGCGAGTATTGGCCGGAGGAAACTTATGAGGCTCTCGATAAGCTTGGATATGACATAGTTACATTTTCCAATCATAACGAGATTACGAAATTCGCTTCTGATCCGGAGTATCAGGTCAACGTGTACGAACATGGCTATAATCTTTTCAAATACCATAAACTTGTCTTCGGAAGCGAAAAGGTCAACCTCTTTGACAACATTCTTCCGCTCTTCGTCTTCCAGAAGCAGTTCCAACTTGATTTGCTCGGAAAGGACAGCGATTTCATACAGATGAATCATCCGTTCCGTACCGGAGGTACAAGTCCCGAGCAGATGAGCCTTCTTACGGGCTATCAGATTATGGAGCTTGACAGCGGGCGCACTCTTGAGCAGGAGTATTGGGATTGGGCCCTGAGTGCGGGGCATTATAGCTTCGGACTTGCAAATGACGATTTGCATTATCCTGACAGGCATGAGTATATAGCTGTGAGAAGTAATTTTTTGTGCACTCCATCGGCTCGTTATGAGGATATAAAAAAGACCTTGCTTGACGGATGTTATTACAGTATGCATATTCCTGACTATGGGGATGGTGACTGGAGCGTAAAGTATGAGAAGAACGCCAATCTGCCGTATCTTACCGATATTGGATTGAAAGATAGTACTATATACATATCAACATCCGTGCCTGCCGACAGTATAAGGGTTACCGGACAAGACCATCGAAGGCTTGCAGCCGGGGTGTCGTGCGATAGATTTGAATACACGATGAGCGCTACCGAGCCGTATGCGCGTTTTACTGTGTTTTTCCCGGAAGGAGAGGTGATTTATTCCAATCCGTTTGCGCGTTACGATGCTTCCGTGCAGGATACCCCGTATGTGAATACTCCGCATAAGGTGAATGTATTGCTGACTGTGTTGTGGAATCTTGCCGTGTTGGTGGTTTCTGCGGGAATAGTGTTGTCGATTGTTTGGATATTTAAAGGTAAAAATGAGAAAAGAAAGAAAGTTTAGTCTGTGGTTTGTCTGCGCTCTTCTGAGTGCGTTTACTCTGGTCGCATATCATATTCCGTTTTTCCGGTATGTCGCGTCGAATTTGGAAAGCGGTCTTAACGCCGTGCTGATTGTATCCGGTCTTGTGGTGCTGATGCTGGCGGCAAACTACTTCTTTTATTACCTTCTTTTGTATGCCGGACGTATAGTAGGACGGTGCATAGTGGTCGCCACATTGATTTGTGATGCTGTAAGTCTCTATTTTATAAATACATACGATGTCTTTCTGGACATCACCATGATGGGTAATGTATTCAACACCCAGTATTCCGAAGCTTCCGGCTTCTTTTCTTTTTCGGCGGTGCTGTATGTGGTGTTCCTTGGAATTCTTCCAAGTGTACTGCTGTTCCTGCCGAAGATTGATTTCGGCTCTTTCAAGCGTTTTCTTGCCAATATCGGTGCCTCTTTGGGGATAATAATTATCATTGCGTTTGCAAATATGAGCAACTGGCCGTGGGTTGACCGTCACGGTTCGCCGCTTGGCAGCCTTTTGATGCCATGGTCATATACGGTGAATTCCGTAAGGTACAAGTGTGCCGTGCGCGAGCGCAACCGTCAGGAAATACCGCTTCCGGACGTCACATATCTTGATGATGAGAAAGATGTGGTAGTGCTTGTAATAGGCGAGTCCGCCAGAAGAGACCATTTCTCTCTGTACGGATACCCGAGAGAGACCAATCCGCTTCTTGCAAAAGACGATGTCAAGGCCCTTGTAGCCGAATCCGCCGCCACTTATACGACCGCCGGGGTCAAAGCCATTCTCGATTATGCGCCTACCGACAAGCTATACGAGATTCTGCCGAATTACATCTACCGTTCCGGTGCTGACGTGGTATGGCGTACAAGCAATTGGGGAGAAGCACCTCTGCATATAGAAAAATATTTCCAGGTTGCGGACCTCCAGAAAATTTACGCTGATTCGGACCCTCAGTTTGACGGTATATTGGTGCAGGGATTGAAAGAAACAATACTTGAGAGCGGTAAAAACAAGGTGCTGATAATCATTCATACCAGTACCAGTCATGGCCCTTCATACAATAAGAGATACCCGTCTGAATTCGAGAAATTCACACCTGTCTGCACTACGGTGGAAATGTCCAAGGCCGACAAGGGAGAATTGATAAACAGCTATGACAATTCGATTCTTTATACGGATTACATCCTTGATCAGGTAATCGGCCAGCTTAAGGAGCTTCCTGAGTGGCGGAGTTGCATGATGTATATTTCTGATCATGGCGAATCTCTGGGAGAGGGGGGCTTGTATATGCACGGAGTGCCGATTGCCATATCCCCAAGGGAGCAACTTGAGATTCCATTTATTGTATGGACTTCTGATACTTCCTTGAAAATCAAGAATATGGAGGTCTATAAGCAGTACCATGTGTTCCATTCGGTAATGAATTTCCTCGGAGCCAGAAGTGAGATTTATGACGAAACAATGAATATTTTCGAATAATGCTTTGTATCGTCAATCCAATTTCAGGCAACGGCCGTAAGGCTAAGATTATAAGTCTTCTGGAAAAATCCGGACTGAGGGTGGTTCCTACGGAGTATCCGGGACACGCGGAAGTGCTCG
>HF986304.1:15160-22700 GCA_000432655.1 Bacteroides sp. CAG:1060 | reverse complement strand
CGCGGGAGACTTCGGAGCGTGTCGTAGTGGCTGTCGGTGGAGACGGCACTGTAAATGAAGTTGCCAGAGGATTGATCGGTACGGACAAAATACTTGGAATCATTCCTTGTGGCAGTGGGGATGGGCTTGCACTGGACCTTAATATCAGCAGGAATCCTCGCCGGGCACTGCAGACTCTTCTTGACGGGAACACTGTGAATATGGATGCGGCATCTGTCAATGGAAAGTATTTTTTCTCCGTGTGCGGTGTCGGGTTCGACGCTCAGGTCAGCAAGATGTTCGCGGACTCGGGTACAAGAGGATTGCGCAATTATGTGTGGCAGGCGATTAAGTTGTGGCATTCGTTTTCTCCGGAGCAGTACGAGATTCTCGTTGATGGGGAAGAGATTGACTGCAAGTCGGTTCTTGTGACTGTGGGAAATTCCAATCAGTGGGGGAATGGTGCCAAGGTGACCCCTCTTGCCAGTGTTTCGGACGGTATTCTTGAGGTGACGGTGCTGGATATGTTCCACTCGGTTGAGTTGCCTTCACTTGCCGCCAAACTCATGACCGGAAGGTGTTACCACAGCCGGAGGGTGCATCACTATGCCGGAAGGCATATTGTCATTCGCAGAAGCAAGAGTGGTCCGGCGCATTTTGACGGAGAGTGTTTTGATGCTCCGGATACGCTTGATATCAAGGTGATTCCGTCCGCGCTCAGGGTTATTGCTCCTGTGAAATAATGTTTTTGTATATTTGCAGTTATGTTACAATTGATGATGTTGACATATCCTTTGGTAATTGGATGGACGGAAGTTCTGGTCATCGCTTTGGTCGTGCTTCTTCTTTTCGGAGGCAAGAAAATTCCGGAAATGATGAAAGGACTTGGTAAAGGCGTGAGAAGTTTCAAAGAGGGGCTTCGTGAGGTAGATGACGAGAACAAGAACAAGAACAAGAAAGACGACGAATAAGGTTTCCAAAGACGAGACCCGGATGTCTTTCTGGGATCACCTTGAAGTGCTGAGGGGAATTCTGCTCCGTTCGGTGCTTTATGTGTGTGCATTCACCTGTCTGGGACTGATATTCAAGAATTTGCTGTTTGATGTCATACTTGCGCCGACAAGGGAGGACTTCTGCGTCTATCGCATGCTTGGGTGGTCGTTTGGCATGGACCTTATCAATGTGGAAGTCAGCGCGCAGTTCTTTGTCCATCTCAGGGCATCTGCGGCAGCCGGTTTGATATTTGCGTTTCCCTTGATTGTGTGGGAGTTGTGGTCGTTTATCTCTCCGGCTCTTTATTCAAATGAGAAACGTCCCCTGAAGAGAGCATTTGTGCTTGCTACGCTTCTTTTCTATGTGGGAGTGGTCGTGGCATATTTTATCGTACTTCCAGTTTGCCTGCAATTCTTTATCAATTACAGTATATCGGATCAGATTACCAACAGCATCACCATAGGGTCATATATGTCGGTGTTTACATCGACCATATTGCTTATAGGACTTGCTTTTGAGTTCCCTACGCTGGTACTTGCATTGTCTTCGCTTGGGGTATTGAATAAAAGTATTCTCCGAAAAGGACGAAAAGTGGCCTTTGTTGTAATCCTTGTCGTTTCGGCGCTGATTACTCCCTCGGACCCTGTCTCCATGTTTGTGCTTGCGCTTCCGCTTTATCTTCTTTATGAATTGTCAATATTATTATGCTTGTCACCAAAGAACCTCGCAGATACCGTATAGAGTGCAGCAATTGGCCGGATTTTGCTGCTGAATGTAGTGTTGAACTTGATATATATCACAGTTCTGACTGTCTGCATATCCATTATTATGTCGATGAGCCGGCAGTAGTGGCCAATTGTGGCAAAGATATGGAGCATGTGTGGGAAGATTCGTGTGTGGAATTTTTCTTTGAGCCTGTCCATAACGGCGTGTATTTCAACGTTGAATGCAATTGCATAGGACATATTTATTTGTGCAGCGGCAAGGGAAGGAGCGAAAGGGTGCCCGTATCGGAAGCGGCATTGGCCGGAATACGAAGGAAGAGCAGTTTTCCGCCCGGACCTTTCGGGCTCAGGAACTACCGCACACAGTGGGATTTGAGCCTTGACATCCCTGCATCGGTATTCGGACTTGAGAGTTATGATGGAGTGGTGGCCCGGGGGAATTTTTATAAATGTGCAGATGCTTCTCCTTTCAGGCATTATATGAGTTTGTTTCCAATCCCGACGCCAAGGCCGGACTTTCACAGGCCGGAGTATTTCGGGGATATTATATTTGATTGATTTGAGATGATTTCCATAGAGAATGTGACCGTTGCATACGGAGGATATGTGCTGCTGGACAATATAAATTTTCATGTCAGCGATTCGGACAAGATAGGTCTGGTCGGTAAGAATGGGGCGGGTAAATCCACCATACTGAAGATGATATGCGGACTTCAGAATCCGACTTCAGGACGGATAGACCGTCCTAAGGACATTACCATCGGATATCTTCCGCAGATAATGGAGCATCATAAAGGCCGTTCTGTATTGGATGAGGCTCTTACCGTGTTTCAGAGCAGTGCGGAGATAGAGCATCGTATAGAATCGCTTACCAGAGAACTGGAGGCACGTACTGATTACGAGTCAGAATCATATTCCGAGTTGATTGAAGAACTTGGAAGCCTCAATGACAGACTTGAGATGAGCCACAGCGAACCTCCTGAAGTTCAAGCCCGAAGGACACTTCTTGGACTTGGATTCAAGGAAGAAGAACTCGGCCGGAATACGGAGACCTTCTCCCAAGGATGGAATATGAGGATTGAACTTGCTAAGATCCTGCTTCGAAAACCGCGGGTTCTTCTTCTTGACGAGCCGACCAATCATCTTGACATAGAGTCAATTGAGTGGCTTGAAGACTATCTGAAATCGACGCGGTGTTCTCTTCTTCTTGTCAGTCACGACAGGCGCTTTCTGGACAATGTGACCAATCGAACAGTGGAAATAATGCTTGGTCATATTCACGATTACAAGGTGCCTTACAGCAAGTATCTTGAATTGAGGGCTGAACGGCTTCAGCAGCAGAATGCTGCATACGAGAATCAGCAGAAGATGATTCAGAAGACAGAAGATTTCATAAAGGCATTCAGATATAAGCCGACCAAATCCAATCAGGTCCAGTCCAGAATAAAGGCTCTTGAGAAGCTTGATCGTATAGAGGTGGATGAGACTGACAATGTGAGTCTTACCGTTAAATTTCCTCCGGCGCCGCGTTCCGGGGATGTGGTGTTTAAGGGGGTTGATCTTGAAGTAGGCTATCCTGGTAAAGTGGTTTTCCGACATGCGAACATTGAAATAAAAAGAGGCGAAAAGGTGGCTCTTATCGGACGAAACGGTGAAGGTAAGACCACGCTTATGCGGGTTATTTGTTCCGAATTGGAGCCACTCAGCGGAGAAGCTAAGATAGGACACAATGTTACCATAGGCTATTACGCTCAAAATCAGGAAGATGTTCTGGATAAGAACGAGACTGTCTTTTCCACGCTTGACAGGATAGCTGTTGGTGATATCCGCACAAAACTGCGGGATCTTCTCGCTCAGTTCCTTTTCAGAGGGGAAGATATTGACAAGAAAGTATCCGTGTTGTCAGGAGGAGAGCGGGCAAGGTTGGGAATGGCGAAACTGATGCTTCAGAGCCACAATCTTCTAGCGCTTGACGAGCCGACCAACCATATGGACGTCAAGTCAAAGGATATTCTCAAGCAGGCACTTAAATCTTTTGACGGAACGATTGTGGTTGTATCTCACGACAGGGATTTTCTTGACGGGTTGGTGGATAAGATGTACGAATTCCGAGACGGACATGTTACTGAGCATCTTGGAAGCGTGACGGATTTTCTTGCCAAGCGTAAGATTGAAAATCTTCAGGAACTTGAGCGGAAAATGGAGCCGCAAAAGGCTATTTCCGAACAGAAAATAGTTCAGAAGCAGAATGTGGAGCTCCGAAAGCAAGAGGTAAAGATGGATCGCAAGAAGAAGAATCGTATTTCTTATCTTGAATGTGAAATCGAAAAACTTGAGCAGAAAATGAAAGATATCGAATCCGTCTTGTCGGCTCCCGGTGAAGGTGACGATATTATGGAATTGACAAGGTCGTATCTTGAATACAAGCGCGATTTGGATGCGAAAACGGAAGAATGGGGTGAACTTATAGGATAGTTTATGATAGTATTGGATGCCCATTGTGATGCTCCCTCACAGATGTTGAGATTGAGGGATTATGGAAAGGACAATTCACACGCCCAGGTGGATTTCCCGAAAATGCGCAGAGGCGGTGTGGATGCCTCGTTCTTTGCGCTGTATGTCCCTGCATATATGCAAGGGAAGCAGGCTACGGAGTATGCGTGGAGACTTCTTGATGAAGTGGACAGGCAGGTTTCCGGAAATAGTGATATTGTCTCATACGCGCGCTGCGCTTCTTCCGTTCGTCGCAATAGATCTGATGGCAGGCTGTCTGTGATTCTCGGGATTGAGAATGCTTCTGCGATTGGAGAATCTTTCGAGCTTCTGAAAGAGTTCTACAAGAGGGGAGTCCGGTATATTACACTCACTCATAGTGCTGATAATCAGGTGGGAGACAGTTGTACCGGGGTTCATACATGGGGTGGACTGAGTCCCTTCGGCAGGGAACTTATCCCGGAGATGAACCGCAGGAGAATGATGATTGACCTTGCCCACAGTTCTGATGATACCATGCGGGATGTGCTGTCACTGAGTTCCAAGCCCGTCGCCTATACTCATGGATGCTGCCGGGCGCTGGCTTCACACAAAAGAAATATTTCCGATGAGATGATTCGCGCTATTGCGGATGGCGGGGGAGTTGTCTGCATGAGCATATACCCTTGTTTTCTGGACGATGACTTCGTCGGAGTTTTGGAACGCTCCTCACTTGAACAGAAGATGTGGGTGGAGGATGAGTTCATTAAGTCTCCATCTGATCCTGATAAGATAAAAGCTTGGAATGCACTGCAGGATGAGTTGAACTCTCTTCCGAGACCTGGGGTGCAGAGGGTTGTGGACCATATCGAACATGCCGTGAATGTGGCCGGCATTGAGCATGTCGGGATAGGGACGGATTATGACGGAATCGAGGTTTGTCCTGCCGGATTGGAAGACATTTCACATTTCCCTATGATCTGGGAAGAGATGAGAAAGCGTGGTTTTGGCAAGAGGGAGATTTCCATGATTGCCGGGGATAATTTCCTTCGTGTGATGCGTGATAATCGAAGATAAAAGGCGAAAATGTGCCATAACAAAAATGTTAGTTAATAGAACATTTTTGTTTTATTAGTTGAATCTAAAACTAAATATCGCCTTTTAGGATACAACCCTCTAAAAATGTCAGCGCGGCCTTGGCAAACTGCCTGATATTGCCTTTCCTGCCTGAATTGCAATGATAGAGCAGGGTTTTAGTTCCGTTTGGACCGCACGCCGCTATCCATACTGTGCCCTCAGGGTAGTGCTCGTCGCATCCTTCTGCAAGACCTGTTGTGGATATCGAGTATGTGCTGTTCATGAGGTTTCGTACTCCTTCCGCCATAGCTGCCGCAACCTCTGAACTTACCACGCCGTAGTGTTCAATTGTCTCGGACGGAACTCCGAGGACGGACTCCTTGATCTTGATTGCGTAAGACGTTACTGAGCCAAGGTAGTAAGACGATGAGCCGGATACCATGGTTATCAAGTGTGAGATCTGTCCTCCGGTGCAGGATTCCGCTGCGCTCAAACTCGCCTTCTTTGCTTTAAGCAATTCTCCGATTCTATATTGTACTTCCATTTGTTGTTGATTGTTGTCTGCTTGTTTTGAGCAGGTAGTCCAATGTTTGTGTTACTATGCCAGGACCTTCTCTTAGCAGTCCTGTGCGGATTTCTACCAGATCGGCACCCTCTATAAGAGCTTCACGGGCTTTTTCCGGAGTGTCTATATGGCAGTTTGCGATGATTGGGAGTTTATTCCTGCAGTGTCTGCTGACTATCCGGATATGCTCGATGCTGCGCAGCTCCATTCCGTCCACATTGTTAATCAGGCAGTAGTCGGAAAGAGATTCCAGCTCCGAACATGTGACCGTATCTGGTACTTTAAGGATAATCGGCTTATAAGTTTGTTCTGCAATCCGCGCCTCCAGCACAGAATCGAGAATATCCGTGCATGTCTGCGCATCGTGGATGTCCAGAACAAAGAAATCGAAGAAATCGTACCCAAGAGTGAAGGCATTGAAATAATCTTTGCAGATACAGACGGCAAGAATATCATCTTGCGGGTCTTTCTGGATGTTTTCAATGGCTCTGCTTATACCATGCGCATCCATCGGGCCTACTTCGACAAAACTGAACCCGAGATTATTGAGATCATTGTAAAGTTCGCCGTATCTGTCGAGACCTGCTCCGAGTCCGATAGGATTATAGAAACTGAGCCCGAATACCTCTTTTTGCAGTCCCTTTGCCCTGTTGTCGTGAATCCATCTGTTTATGGCCCGACCGAACGGAATTTTTCCGATGGCAGCGAAGTATTTCAGGGCAATTTTTGAAGCCCGTTCCCGGTCCATGTTCTTTACGAAAGGACGTATGATCACATTGTATAGACTCATGCGGCAAATATAGCTTTTTTACACGAGTTCCTGATAGGTATTATCATCATAGAATACGATGATCCTGGAGATTGTTTTTCCTGATGGTTTTGCCTCGGCCTTTGGAAATGTGTTTTGCGGCCTTTCAACTGGCTCGGAATGAGTGGATTGTGGTCTTTTCGGAGGTGTGGTATCCTTCTCAGGAATGCAAAATTCCGCGTCGTCGAACAAATTATCACCGGATTTTTGATACATGCGGCCTTTTCCGGTCAGCAGCCATTCGAGATTCAGGGAAGGGTAGTGCTGGCTCATTCCCACAAGAAAGTCAAAGCCTGGCTTGTTACGTCCGGCAAGAATGTGGGATACACTTGCCCTGGCGACGCCGATAGTGTCAGCAAACTGGGACTGACTGATATTTTCCGCACTTAGGAACTGCTGTAACCGTGTGTTCATTTTGTAATCGTTTCTTTTACAAATGTAAGCAGGATTTTTCACAAAAGCAAGATTTACACATGTTAACAGGAGGGGGAGTGTTGATAACTTGTTTAAATAATAACCTAAATGTTAAATTTAGTTCTATGCGGTTAAATCTCTGATTAGATGTATTATATCCATTTAATTCTGATTAAAAACACCTAAAATTGACGAAATTCAATGAACAGGGGCGCCAAGCGTATAAACCAATACTAAAGAATAATCTCGCAAATAACTGATTTTAAACAACATAAAACATAAATAAAACAATCATAAGTTCCCCTTATAGTTGGTTTTGATGAAAGAGTTTACAACGCTGCTGTTAATTTCCAAAATTTACAATTCTACAACTATAATTCACAAAAGTTGACAATTTTTAGAAAGGGAATGTGCTTTATTATTGCTATATTTGCATTGTATTAAAACCCGTTTTGCGTTTGCATTATGATACCTGTTCTTCATATAGAAGACTATAATTATAATTTG
>HF986304.1:2755-15089 GCA_000432655.1 Bacteroides sp. CAG:1060 | reverse complement strand
GTGATATGTCTAAACTCCTTGTATATAAGGATGGTGAGATAGATTCTTATGTGTTTTCTGAGCTACCGGACATGATTCCTGCGGAGTCCATGATGGTATTTAATGATACCAAAGTTGTACCCGCCAGGCTGTTTTTTCGTCGTGAAACCGGTGCTCATATCGAGATTTTCTGCCTCGAACCGCAGTCTCCTTCCGATTATGTGACCAATTTTGCATCTACGCAGTCTTGTGTGTGGAAATGTGTGATTGGTAACTCCAAGAGGTGGAAAGGTGATATTCTGAAGTTCGATGTTGATGGCGGAGAACTTTCTGAAATGGAACTTACAGCGCGGTTGTTGTCTAGGGATGGCCAGACCGGAAATGTGGAGTTTGCATGGAAAGGCGGATACCCGTTCTCCAAGGTGCTGGAATTGTGCGGACAGGTGCCTATACCTCCATATTTGAATAGGGACACGGAAAGCATTGATCTGGAGAGATATCAGACACTTTATGCTCACATAAGAGGCTCCGTGGCCGCTCCAACTGCGGGGTTGCATTTCACGGATGACGTTCTTGGACGGATAAGGGCGAAAGGCGTGGATATGGAGACTATTTGCCTGCATGTCGGTGCGGGAACTTTCCTGCCGGTCAAGAGCTCTCTGATAGAGGAACACTCCATGCATCGCGAGCCGTTTGTGGTGAGTCTGGATTTTCTCAAGGATCTGAAAGCGGGACACAAGAAAGTCATTGCTGTCGGAACTACTTCTGTACGAACGCTTGAGTCTCTGTACTATGTAGGGGTATCTTGCGTTGAGCACGGTAGACCGGAAGATGTGCCTCAATGGGCTCCTTACGAAAGGAATTACCCTTATTCGCTCGAGGAGTCTTTGGATGCGATAATTGTCTGGCTTGAGAAAAACGACCTTACGGAATTGAAGGTTGGCACACGTATAATAATAGTTCCCGGGTTTAAGTTCAGAGTTGTGGATATGATGGTTACCAATTTCCATCAGCCGCAGAGTACGCTGCTACTACTCGTCTCTGCATTTTTGGGCGGAGACTGGCGACGGGTGTATGATTATGCACTTGAGAATGGCTTCCGTTTCCTGAGTTATGGTGACAGCTCTCTTCTTTTTCGTGTAAATAAATGATAATTAAATACTTGTATATTATATGAGTAACGAAGTGGATTACGCTAGTATAAGTCCTTATACTGATGAAGAAGCGGTAAAGGCACTCAGAAGGGTAGCTCAGAATCCGTTCCTTCCTATAGTTTCTAAGTTTCTGTTTCCTGATGAGCCGTTCTACACGTTGCGTCGCTTGCTGAAAAGTATCAACTCGATAGACGAGTTTCAGCAGGTGGTCATGTCAAAGATGATTATGACGGTGATACAGCGGAGTTCGTCCGGCTTCACCTTCGATGGCCTTGAGAATGTTCCGAAAGACAGAAAATTCCTGGCCGTATCTAATCACAGGGACATTATCCTTGATCCGGCAATGATCCAGTGGACACTGTTTCATAATGATTTGCCGCTGACAGAGATTTGTGTGGGCAGCAACCTGTTGGAGAGCAACCGTATGGTGTCTGATTTGCTGCGCAGCAACCGTATGATAAAGGTCATTCGTGGAATTTCTGCGCGCGAGTTGTACCTTTCTTCGAAGTTGTTGTCTTCATATATAAGAGATCGCATCACCTCCGGTGGCAGCTCCGTGTGGATTGCACAGCGCGAAGGCCGCACCAAAAACGGACTTGACAAGACCGAGCAGGGGCTGCTTAAGATGTTCGATATGAGCGGGAAAGGCTCTTTTGAGGAGAATTTTAACGAATTGAACATACTTCCGATGAGCATATCGTATGAGTATGAATCATGTGATATCCGTAAGGCAAGGGAACTTCTCATCTCCAGAAAGCAGAAATACGTCAAGAAAAAGCATGAGGATACCCACAGCATCATAAGCGGCATAAGCCAGTGGAAAGGCGGAATCAATCTGAGTATTGATAAGCCTATAACCCCGGAAGAGGTGCATGAAGCATCCATCCTTGATAAAAATGACCGCTATCAGGCATTGCGCAAAACTCTTGACGAGCGGATTATCTGCAATTACAAGTTGTGGAAGACAAACTTCATTGCATACGATATGCTTGAAGGCAAAGGAAAGTATTCCGATCGTTATTCCAAGGAGAATGTCGAAGAGTTTGAGGGCTACATGGCGCATAAGCTCGGAAAAGTCGAGCGCTGTTTGAATCATGATGAGCTCAGGCAGATTTTTCTTGATATTTACGCCAATCCGGTGCGTGCGAAGGAAGAATTGCTGAACGGGAAAGTTGACGTTTAGATGGTTTGGGCAGTAATGCCCTATTGTTACACAATTTATATTATGTTAACTAAAGGAGAGAAATGTCGTCTCTCCTTTACTTTTTGTGCCGACGATGGAGTTTACGTTTCATCTTTCCGAGAAAAACCACTAAATTTGTAGGATATGTCACGGAAAGAACGAGTAGAAAGAATAATTGAGAATCTGACCATAGAGTCAGTGGCTGCCGAAGGCAAAGCGATTGCCAGAACGCCGGAAGGAATAGTTGTCTTCATTGAATACGGAGTTCCCGGTGATGTCGTAGATGTCAAGGTCCTTAAAGACAAAAAGAAATACATCGATGCGGCTATCGTGCGGATTGTCAAGCCATCGGAGCACCGAATCAAGCCTTTTTGCGAGTATTTCGGCATGTGCGGCGGATGCAAATGGCAGCATCTTCCTTACGATATGCAGTTGGAAGCCAAGCGTATGCAGGTCTATGACCAATTAAAGCGCATAGGCCATCTTGAAATACCTGAGGTGTCCCCTACTTTGCCGTCTGAGCGCATTCAGTATTATCGCAACAAAATGGAATTTACCGCCTCTGTCCGGCGTTGGATGCCTAATGTCCAGGACTTGGACAATCTTCCTGAAGGACAGCGCAACGGACTCGGATTCCATGTGGGACGATATTTCGACAAGGTTCTGGATGTGGAAAAGTGTTTCCTTCAGCCGGAACCGTCCAATGAGATGCGCGTTTTCATAAGAAACTATGCCATTGAGCACAATATTGAATTCTATAATCTGAGAGAGAATACAGGAGAATTCAGGAATATGTTTGTGCGTATCACTGAAGACGGGCAGGTGATGCTCATAATCTGCTTTGCGAAGATGTTTGACGGACTGTTCCCCATGCTGGATGCAATATATGAGGCATTCCCTAAGCTTACTTCGCTTTACTATATGATTAATAGTAAGTTAAATGATTCTATAGGTGATCAGGTTGCTATTTTGTACAAGGGAGAAGATGCTATATATGAATCCATGGAGGGATTGCGGTTCAAGATTGGACCCAAGTCGTTCTATCAGACGAATACACTTCAGGCTTATGAGCTTTACAAGGTAGCAAGGAATTTTGCATCGCTGACCGGAAAAGAAGTCGTATATGATCTTTATACCGGTACTGGCACGATTGCTCAATTCGTAAGCGCTCAGGCATCCAAAGTAATAGGTATCGAATATGTGCCGGAGGCTATCGAAGATGCGTGGACCAACGCAGCGGTCAATGGTATCAAGAACTGCGAGTTCTTCGCCGGAGATATGAAGGATGTGCTCACCAGGGACTTTATAGCAGAGCACGGCTCTCCTGATGTGATAATCGTGGATCCGCCTCGCGCCGGAATGCATCCGGATGTAGTGAAGACCATTCTTTTTGCCGCTCCCAAACGAATTGTATATGTAAGTTGCAATCCGGCCTCGCAGGCAAGAGATCTTCAGATGCTGTCTGAGCATTATAGAATTACAGCCGTGCAGCCTGTGGACATGTTCCCACATACGCAGCATGTGGAAAATGTATGCCGGCTTGAGCGTAAAGAATTATAAATCAAGATATGCGATATTATGGTGACCGTTAAAAAAAGAAGATTCACACCAACTTCGTACAAGTTGATGAATGTGAGTGACGGAAGGATTTTTGAGGATGAGGGATGGACTCTCTCTGACCCGCAGAGTAAAGTCCCGTCGTTGGTTCGTGCTGTATATGACAAGAAGCAGATTACTCCCAATCCCAAGTTGCCAGGATTGTACCGGTATGCGGATTGGCTACCTATAAAAAGAGTCCTTCGAAAAGCCGGGGCGCCTGTTACCTATAAGTCAGAAGGATTGGCCGCACATCTTGGTCTGGAGAATTTATACATTACTTTCTCGGGATATAATCCTGAGATCGGAGCGGAGATGAGAACCTGCTCGTTCAAGGAGACGGAAGCTTATTCTGTGCTCGCCAGAATGGATAATGACAGTGACGGAATACTCATAGTGCAGTCTGCCGGCAATACCGCCAGAGCTTTTGCGCAAGTATGTTCTGACAACGACATCCCGGTAGTGATATGTATTCCTGAGGACAGCTCGCATGATTTGTGGTTCAGAAGAAGACTGCGCGAATGTGTGAAAGTTGTGGCAGTTCCGCATGGCTGCGACTACTATGATGCCATCACAGTGGGAGAAAAGTTGGCCCGCGATTCGAGATTCTTCCTGGAGGGAGGCGCCAAGAATATTGCCAGAAGAGATGGTATGGGCACTACCCTACTGAGTTTTGCCGAAGAGACACAGCGGATTCCTGATGCGTATTTCCAGGCTGTAGGTTCCGGAACAGGAGCTATAGCTGCCTGGGAAAATGCCCAGAGACTTGAAGCTGACGGAAGATTCGGCTCGAATAAGATGAGAGTCTATGTCGCCCAGAATGCTCCTTTCACCTTGATTGCCGATTCATGGAAAGCCGGTTCTCGCGAACTTGTCTCCCTGAGTCCTGAAGTCGGACGAAGAAATGCCGAGATGGTGCTGGCTAAGGTTCTTGCCAACAGGGGGTAAGCCCCCACCCAAAAAACACCCCGCCATATTCACTTGCCGGCGGTTTGTATGATGTTCTTACCGCAAGTAATGGAGCGTGTCTGACATGTTCCAACGACGAACTTCTGTACAGCATGCTTTTGTTCAGAAACCTTGAAGGGTACGACTTGCTTCCTGCAGCCTGCTGCACAGTAGCTTCATTGATTAACGCAGTGCATTCAGGACTTGTGAAAAAGGACGAGTTTATAATGCTCAATTGTACTGGCGGCGGTTCAATGGCCTCCATGAGTATGGGCTATAAACTGAAAGAACCGGATTTGATAGTATCTCCGGATGTGGATGAAGATGAACTTATACGAGATGTCAACCGCCTGTTCTAAAAACTTAATGCAATAGAGGCATTCACGCTGTAAAATGAAGCCGTATTGCTTAGGATGCGCGATTTGTCTACAAATCCCTGACCTTCCGGGTCGGGGATTTGTGGTTTATCGAATATCCCTCTTACCGACAAAAGTATATCCATGTTGATTTCGGGCGTGAGTTTCAGCCGGTATCCGACTCCGATACCGGCCATTATTGCCGGCACTTTTTCTATTTCTGTCGCTATCTTGAATCCCATTCCGCTCTCCGCAAAATTGAAAAACCCGTCGGACGACATGCTCTTATAGAAATAACTGTATCTCAGCATCAAAGGTATTGCTGTCGACTTATTCCCTATCCCTGCGTATCCGGTCATCAGAGATATTCCGCTCTTCCCGGATGGCTTGAACATGACACCCGCAAGGATGTCTCCGCTGGGCTGAAACATAAATCCTTTCTCTCTGGAATACAGCCGACTGCCTTCGCTTGTCAGAATGTTGTATTGATGATACTGATGTATGCCCTGGCTATATCCCCATTCGACTTGAAAATCCAGAACGGGTCTTGCGGACAGATGCACTCCGAATAGCATCAGGATTGCCGTAAGTAGCGATATTATGGCTTGTTTATTGATTTTACGCATTTCAGAATCTGTAATATATGCAGAGCTGAGGCATCAGAGCTCCGAATACTCCTTGTTTATAAAGACCTGCAAGAATTTGTCCGCTCTTGTCCTCCCGATGTATGAAAACACCCGGTGTCAGACTGAGACTTACGTCAATGGATATGCCTCTGTCGAAGTCTATCCCATATCCGGCATTGCAATCCAGAGCGAGGACATATCCCATTTTTTTATTCAACTGTCTGGAAACGTCGTCGCTGAAAAACCCTTTTTCGAAATCATGCACATACGAACACAGGAATCCGGCTCCAGCATAAAACGAAGAACGGCAATGTCCGAAATCATACACGCGCAGAATATAATTGTGCGTGTAACTGAAAGCTATCCCCACATCGGATGTCCTTCCCGACAGAAGACCATACGTGTCGGCATACAGGTTGAAAGTATTGATTTCATACCCGTTTTTGGTGTCTATCTGGGCAGATATCCCAAACCCTTTTGGGGAGTGGAAAGTTCCTATCCTTTTCTCCCTTGTACCGGCTTTCAGAGGTGAAATCAATACAAGTAAAAGCGTAAAAATGGCGGTTATATGTGGGTAAATGCGCATAACAAACGGATACGAATATAATTAATTCTTTGGTTTTTTCCTACGAAAAGTGTATCTTCGCAATGCTAAAAAATAAACCTGATGTCAGTTTTAATAAAAGAAGTGACTACGCGTAGAGAATTACGCGAATTTGTAAACTTTCCTGAGAGGCTTTATAAGGATAATCCTTATTATGTACCGCCGCTTGTGTTTGACCAGATGGATACTCTGGACCAAAAGAAAGGTGCAGCTCAGGAATTCTGCAGATCACATCTGTATCTTGCATATAAGGACGGCAAGCCTGCCGGACGTGTTGCAGCCATAATAAATGATCTTGCCAACAAACAGTGGAATCATAAGGAAGTCAGATTCGGATGGTATGATTTTATAGACGATAAGGAAGTGTCCGGTGCGCTGATGGATAAAGTGGAAGAGTTCGGGCGCGAGAATGGAATGGATGCCGTAGTAGGACCGTTGGGCTTTACTGATTTTGATCCGGAGGGACTGCTTATCGAAGGATATGACAGATTGAGTACTATGGCGCTCATATACAACTATCCATATTATGTCACGCACATTGAGGAAATGGGCTTCACCAAGGATGCGGATTGGATTGAATACAAAATCGATATTCCGAAGAAGCTTCCCGAGAAGATGGAAAGAGTGGCGGCCGTTATTAAGGAAAGGACAAATGTCCATCTTCGTCAGTTGACCAAGAAGATTATCCGTGAGGAAGATTATGCGCATAAGATTTTCAAGGTCATCAACGAGTGCTATAAGGATCTCTACAATTTCACCGTGTTGCCGACAAGTATGGCCGATAAGTATATCGGTTTCTATTTGAGCATTCTTGATCTCAATTACGTCAGTATAGTCGAAAACGAGAACAATGAGGTTGTGGCATTCGGAATCACCATGCCGTCCATCGCCCGTGCGCTGCAGAAATCTCGAGGCAAACTCTTTCCGTTCGGCTGGTGGTATCTCCTGAAATCGCTTTTCATCAAGCGAGAGGAGGGAGTTGAGATGCTGCTTGTCGGCGTGCGTCCCGACTATCAGAATTCAGGTGTGAACTCGCTTGTCTTCCTGGATATGTTCAAAAAATACAGCGATGCCAAGGTGAAATGGGCGGAAACCAACGCTATTCTTGAAGACAATCTTAAGAATCAGAGACAATTTACTGATTTTGACAAGGAATGTAAGAAGCGGCGCCGGTCGTACATTAAGCATCTGTAAATAAGAATATATAACAACTATGTTTAAGCCTGTAACAAAAATGTTGCCGCCGCTTCCGGAGCGAATGCGCCCCAAAAACCTCTCGGAATACGCCGGCCAACGACATCTTGTGGGAGAGAATTGCATTCTACGCAAGATGATTGATACAGGCAATTTGTCTTCATTCATTTTATGGGGGCCGCCGGGAGTTGGAAAGACCACATTGGCGAAGATTATTTCGCAGACCTTGGATAGGGAGTTCTTTACTCTCTCTGCTGTAAGCGCCGGCGTCAAAGATGTGCGGGACGTGATAGAGTCAGCAAGATCCAAGACTTTGTTCTCGCCTGCAGCGGCTCCGATTCTCTTTATCGATGAGATACATCGGTTCAACAAAGCCCAGCAGGATGCATTGCTTGGTGCCGTTGAAGCCGGAACCGTAGTTCTGATAGGCGCAACTACGGAAAACCCGTCATTTGAGGTTATCACTCCCCTTCTCTCGAGATGTCAGGTTTTTGTACTCAAAAGCCTTGACGTAGAGGATTTGGATACGCTTCTTCGCAGGGCTCTTAAGGAGGATGTCGTACTCAAGCATAGAAAAGTAGATGTTCGTCAGACTGAAGCTCTTTTCCGCCAAAGTGGTGGCGACGGGCGCAAGCTGTTGAATATCCTTGAGATAGTAATAGACTCCCAGGCTGACAGCCCGACGGCTGTAATAGACAATAAGACCGTTACCGAGTGCCTTCAGGACAGCGTTGCTGTGTATGATAAGGACGGTGAGATGCATTATGATATCATATCAGCCTTTATCAAAAGCGTTCGCGGCTCCGACCCCAATGCGGCTGTCTATTGGATGGCACGCATGCTTGATGGAGGAGAAGATCCTCTTTTCATTGCAAGAAGGCTATGTATCCTGGCTGCTGAAGATATCGGACTTGCCAATCCTAACGCTCTGCTGCTCGCAGATGCCACATTCAGGATTGTTCATTCTATCGGCATGCCGGAAGCGCGGATTCCTTTGAGCGAATGTGCCATTTATCTCGCCAGCTCACCTAAGAGCAATTCGGCCTATCTTGCCATAGACAAGGCATTGGAAGCTGCACATAAGGATTCTTCAGCCCCGGTTCCACTCTATCTGAGGAATGCTCCGACCAAGTTGATGGCCGATCTTGGCTATTCTGACGGATATAAGTATGCTCATGACTATCAAGGGCATTTTGCCGATCAGGAATATCTGCCGGAATCAGTATCCGGAACCGTATTTTATGAGCCGCAGACAAACCGTCATGAAGACGCCTTCAGGGCGTATCTTGAGAACTGCTGGCCGAAGTATTACAAGAAGTAACTGATACTACAGCGGAATTCGCAGTTTCTGTCCCGGACGGATATTGTTATTCTTCAACCCATTGGCTTTCTTGATATTGTCGGCACTTATACCGGGATATTTCTTGGCTATCTTGTATAGCGAATCGCCGGATTTGACCGTGTATGTCACGCTGCTGCTCTTTGACTTGGAGCCTGAAGCTGATGTCTTGGATGATGATTTGGAGCCAGAAGAACTGCTCGTAGTAGTAGGATAACTCCCGTTTGGATAGATATACAGAATCTGCCCTACCCTGATATTGGACGAGCGCAGATTGTTCCATTTTTTCAACTGGTTCACGCTGACTTTATATCGGCTGGCGATGCGTCCGAGATAGTCCCCGCTTTTGACCTTGTACGAGATTCTCTGCTGTGAGGATTGGCTTCCGGCTCTCTTGACATCTTTCACAATCTTCTGACTCAGAAGGGAATCGGACTTGAATGCATATATGCTGTCAATAGGTGTGTCCATGAAGGTCTTCGTCCATGACACTGGAATCTTGAGAGTGTAGCTATGATTGCTTCCCGGTATGATGTCGTTGAAATACTGAGGATTAAGCTGTCTCAGGTCTTCCATAGGCACACCGATTTTCCCGTTTATCTGAGCAAAATGCAGATTCTTTTTGATTTCGAAAGTATCTGTCTGCACAGGCATTCCCACATTTTGAGGTACAATTCCATATTCTTTGCTGTATGTCATAGCATACATCGCTCCCACGAATGCAGGCACATAACCTCTGGTCTCACGTGGAAGATATCTGTAGATGGACCAGTAGTCCTTGCTTCCCCCGGCCCTTCTGATAGCCTTTGAGACATTGCCGGCGCCACAGTTGTACGAACTTATGGCCAGCGCCCAGTCTCCGAATATCCTGTACGCGTCGCGCAGGTATCTTGCTGCCGCATCCATTGATTTCTCAATATCCATGCGCTCATCCACATAGGAGTTGATTTCCAGACCGTAGGACTTGGCGGTACTGTATATAAACTGCCATATTCCCTTGGCTCCGGCATGCGACGTGGCGGTAGGATTCAACATTGATTCCACCACTGCCATATATTTGAGCTCCTCGGGCAGATCGTATCGGTTGAGTATATCTTCAAATATAGGGAAATAATAGTTGCTCAGGCCAAGAACCCTCCCCATTCTGGAAGGCATTTTCTCGGAATAGAGGATGATGTAATTCTTGACATTCTCGTTGAATGGCAGGGAGATAAATGAATTCATGGCTTCAAGCCTTCTCATCATTTCTTCATCGCTTACATTCGAACTGAACTTCACGGAGTCCATATCGTACTCGTGAAGGGCGTCATAATTGACTATAGTGGAGTTCTTGTACCACAGCTGCAGCAGACTGTCCCGCATTTCGGCGGTATATACGGTATCATCGGCTTCCGCCTCGGAATTGCCCTCCATCACCGCTATCAGTTCGCTGTCTTCGAGATAGCGACGGTGTTCAAAACTGTCCAGCAGCACCTGAAGGGAGTCAAGGGCCGTTTTAAGCTCCGCGTTTTCTTTCTGGAGTTGCTTTCTGGTGGGTCTTCCGAACAAAAAACCCGCGTTCTGGGCATCCAGCTGAATGCTCATTGATATAATCAGTGCTGATATGACAAGTATTTTCTTCATTTTCAAAATTGTATTCCTAATCGTACTCCAAAGGTCATCCCGGTACTGAATTTGCCCGGCGTTGCCATTGCCAACTGGTAGTCAGGCAGGCCTATAACAGGCTCCATACGCATGGAAAGGTCGTCTGTCACCTCAAAATTATGCATGTAAGAGAACACGTTGGCATCTATTACCTGAAGGAGATAGACCGCCGCTATTATAAGTGTCGAGTAGTCCCGGTATCTGCGGTATATGTTGCGGTAGTACAAAGCCTGCTCTGCAGTGATTGGTCCGTCATACTGAGCGTCCGGCTTGGTCGCTTCTATGTATATGTTGCGGAAACGCTGAAAGTTGCGGTTGAAGTCCGAATAATAGTGGAAAGCTGCTCCGAGTCCGCCAAGATACAAAGGGAGTTTCCAATACTCTTTATTGTAAATCTGTCCGAGTCCGGGAAGAAGAATTGAATAAAGTGTAGCTTTACCTGCGCTCGGGTAATCATCCGGCTTATAGCTTATTACTCCATCCATAAGCGACCCCCACCATGCCAGACCGGCTCCGGCGAAGCTAAGGGCAGCCGCAGTGCTGTTGCCTTTGCTGTTGAAATAGATTCCCGCTCCGATACCGGCCCCGATAGTTCCATATACGATGGGAAGTTTCCAGTACTGCTTATTATAAATCTGGCATCCTCCCACAAAAACGGTCGAGCCTCCCACCAACTTTCCTATTTTCAGATCATTCTTGTGGCCAAGTCCGCCAAAATACTCTTTGAATGAAAATATTACCTCCACGGAATCCTTGCCGGAAGTGGCTGATTTGTCGTTGCTGTAGGACTGGCTGAATGCTTCGGACCGGAACTGGGCACGAAGCGTGCCACTGAACAGGCACGATGCCAGCACAACGAGTGCAAAACAAATTAATTTCCGCGAAACTGTCATCAGAACTGTTTGTCTTCCAAGGCTTTGACGAAAGCTTTGACTTCTTCGTCAGAACTGAATTTTATGGTCATGGTACCCTTGCCGGAAGATGATCTTTTGAGAGAAATTTCATTGGAGAAGAACCGTCCCACATGGCTGAGAATCTTATAATAGTCTTCCGGTAGTTCCTGCGTTCTGTTCTGCGCAGGCTTTGTCGTTGTGGTGGTGGGTTCCTCAAGCATCTTTCTCACCAAAGCCTCGAGCTCACGCACGGACATTCCGTCCTTGATTACCAAGTCGCACAACTGTTCCTGCTTCTCAGGGTCATCTACTCCCAATATCGCCTTTGCATGTCCCATGGAGAGCAGTCCGACCTTGATATCGTGCTGCACTTTGGCGGGAAGTTTCAGAAGACGTATGGTGTTGGAGACTGTCGCACGGTTTTTCCCCACTCTTTCCGCAAGTTTGTCCTGGGTGAGATTGCATTCGTCAATCAGGCGCTGGTAGCTTAGGGCAAGTTCGATAGGATCGAGGTTCTCCCTCTGAACGTTCTCGACAATCGCCATTTCAAGCATCCCCTGGTCATCGGTATCCCTGATGTATGCCGGAATGGTGGACATCCCGGCCAGGCGGCAGGCTTTGTATCTACGCTCACCGCTGATTATCTGATATTTGCCCGGAGAGCTGCGCCTTACGGTTATAGGCTGTATAAGTCCGAGAGTGCGAATGGAAGACGCCAGTTCATTCAGGGCTTCCTGGTCGAAAGAAAGTCGTGGCTGGAATGGGTTAGGCTCTATCATTTCCACCGGGACACGCAAAATATCCGCCGTGTTCTCATG